>CANHGF010000007.1 GCA_947460065.1 Comamonadaceae bacterium | reverse complement strand
AGATGATCTCAAAACCGTTGGTCAGGCGCACCTTGGCAACCTTGCGCAAGGCCGAATTGGGTTTTTTGGGTGTCGTGGTGTAGACACGCGTGCACACGCCGCGGCGCTGCGGCGAGTTTTGCATCGCGGGGCTCTTGGACTTGGTCTTCTCGACCTCGCGGCCCTGACGCACGAGCTGATTGATGGTTGGCATTAAGAACGTCCCTGAACGTTGAATCTGCCTGCTCCGGTCTAAGCAAGCACGAAAATAGCTCCGCTTCAAATGCGGAAAAGCCTTCTAGTGTATCAGGTCCCAGGGGACCGGGCAAACCTTGATGTGACCAAAGTCTTTTCGGAAGGGCAGAAAGCGTCGCGTTTGTCGCTTTTAGGCCTCGGCGGCCGGCGCATGGCCTATTTGATCCAAAGCCGGACCGCATCCCAGGCGCGTCCCAGGATGCCAGCCTCCTCGACCGCTTCAAGCGCAACCAGCGGCACCTCACCGACCGGCCCCTGACCGTCGATGCTGATGCGCAAGGTCCCCATGGCCTGGCCGCGCTGGAACGGTGCAACCAGCGGATCGCGCCTGACCACCTCGGTCTTGAGCTTGGCGCCGCTGCCCGAAGGTACCGCGATCACGATGGGTTGGGGCCGCCCGATGCGCACCACCGACGAACGGCCCTTCCAGACCGCCGGCGAGACCACAGCCTGATTGCCATCGAAGAGCTTGACCGCTTCGAAAGCGGTATAGCCCCAATTGAGTAACTTTTGCGCTTCGCCGGCCCGGGCGTTTTCGCTGGCCGCGCCCAGCACGATGGCCAGCATGCGCCGCGGGCCCGGTTGAGCCCCACTACCCAGGTTGGGAAAGTCCCGGCGGGCCGTCGCCACCAGGCAATAGCCAGCCGCCTGGGTGTGGCCGGTTTTCAGGCCGTCGACCGATGGGTCGCGAAACAGCAGGACATTGCGGTTGGTGTCATTAGAGGCCGGGGTACCTGGGTAACGGTACTTCTTGATCGCATAAAAGCTCACAAACTCGGGGAAGTCGCTCATCAGGCGCTGCGCCAGAATGCTCAGATCACGGGCGGTGCTCAGGTGGCCTGCCTCGGTGAGCCCTTCAGGGTTCTTGTAGACGGTGTTTTTCATGCCCAAGGCCTTGGCCTGCTCGTTCATGCGCTGCACAAACTGCTCCACGCTGCCGGCCACGCCCTCAGCCAATGCCACAGTGGCGTCGTTTCCCGATTGCACGACCATACCCTTGATGAGGTCTTCCACCGGCACCTGCATCTTGGGGTCTATGAACATGCGCGAGCCTGGCATCTTCCAGGCCCGCTCGCTGACCGGCAGCGCCTTCTGAAGCTCGAGTTTCTTGGCTCGCAGGGCGTCAAACACCAGGTAGGCGGACATCAGCTTGGTCAGCGAAGCCGGCTCCACCGGGCTGTCGATCTCGTGCGAGGCCAGGATCTGATTGGCGGTCACGTCGATCAGCAAGTAAGCGCGGGCGGCCACCTCGGGCGGCTGCGGCGCCTGAGCCAAGACCGACGACAGCAGGCCGGCCCAGAGCAGGCCCGCGATGACAAAACAGCGAAGGAGCATGGATAAAAGAAGGTAAGGCCGCCCCAGCCCGCCAGGCCAGCAGCCTGGCGGACTGAGCAGGCTGTTCAGGCGCTCAGATGGCGAACGACCAGATTTTTGAGCAAGGGCAATTGTCCATGAAAGAAGTGCCCGCCCCCGGGAATAACCAGCACCGGCAGCACCTGGGGACGCGCCCAGTCCATGACGGCGGTCAGCGGCACGGTATCGTCGGCCTCGCCATGGACCACCAAGGTGCGCTCATGCAGCGCCTGGGGAATCGGCGCCACCTCAAACCGGCCAGCTGCAGTGCCCACCAGCACCAGCTTGGCAATTGCGCGCTGCTCATGCAGACGCGCGCAGGCGCAGCCGGTGATGAAAGCGCCGAAAGAAAAGCCGGCCAAGCACAGCGGTCCCTGGGGCTGCAGGTTGTCGATCAGGCATAGCAGGTCCTCGAGTTCACCGCGCCCGCCATCATGGCTGCCGGCGCTTTCGCCAACGCCGCGAAAGTTATAGCGCACCGTGTCCCAGCCCGATTGATTGAAGGCGCGCGCCAAGGTCTGCACCACCTTGTTGTCCAGGGTGCCACCGAAGAGCGGATGGGGGTGCGAGACAAAGGCCAGCCCGCGCGAGATGCCCTGGGCAGGGTCGCGGGCGACTTCAATCGCGCCGGCCGGGCCCGCCACCGTCGAGCGCTGGGTCTGTGCATTCATCGCCGAGACGGCTCCGCTCAGCGGCCGACTTCAGGCGCGGTGAGGAGGCGCTCGACCACCTGGCCGCGCTGCAGGTGGGAGGAGACGATCTCGTCGATGTCGCTGCCGTCTACATAGCTGTACCAAGTGCCCTCGGGATAGACGACAGCCATCGGCCCGCCAGAGCAGCGATCAAGGCAGCCCGCCTTGTTGACCCGAACCCCGCCAGGGCCAGCCAGGCCGGCAGCCTTGACCTGCGCTTTGCAGCGGTCAAAAGCCTGCTGGGCGCCGTGGTGTCCGCAGGCGTCCTCGCCATTGCTGCGCTCATTGAGGCAGAAAAAGACGTGGTACTTGTAGTAAGGGGCGGGCGATCCAGGCGCCGGAGATGGGTTCGTCATCGCTGCAATTCTAAAGTGGGCCTGTGTCCACGCGCGTCGGCCTGCCCGACAAGCGCAGCAGCACATAGGACAGGGCCGCAAACGGCCACGACCAGCCCAGCCACTGGGTCAAGCCATTGAAGCGCACGAAACGCCCCTGCTCCCAGACCTGGCGGGTTTGCTCAAAATAAGGGTCGACCGGGGCCTGATTGAGCAAAGTCAGCTGCACGGCCAGGACCAGCAGGGCCAGGGCGATGGCCGCGCGGGCCGTCAGCAGCAAAGCCACCACAGCGCACAGCAGGCCCAGACCCAGACCCAGCCGGGCCGATGCATCGAGCCAGGCCCAGGCGTGGTCAGGGCCAAAGCTGAGCGCGCTCGACAAAGCGGTGCTCGCCACCCCAAGCACCAGGGTGCCAAGCAGGGCCACCAGCCTTTGCCAGCGCTCGCGAACCACCGCATAAGCCAACAAGACGGGCACCAGCACGCCCAAGGCCACGCAGACGGCCACCGCCCCAGGCAAAAGGGGCTGCAACTCCACATCGCGTAGCGGCATCCATTCAATGAAGGGCGTGCCCGCCAGTGATTCGAACAGCGCATCTTCGGCCCGCTGCAAAACCTGCCCGAGCCCGAATGGCACCGAGGCGGGAAAGAGCAAGGCGGCCGGCCACAGGGCCAGCAGTACCAGCGCGCCGCGCGCCTGGGCGACGAACCACCGCCGTCGGAACGCGCTCCAGCGCTGCAGGACCCCCCAATGCTCCAGCAAAGCGGCAGCCAGAGCGCCCAGCCATGCGCCCAGCGTATTGAGGGCAAAGTCCATGTTTGAAGGCACCCTCAATGGCAGATAACCCTGCAGGGCCTCCATCAGGAGGGAGAGCATCGAAGCGGCCAGGGTCGCCAGGCCCACCGGCCACCTCCAGCCCGGCCCGCGCATCACCGACAAGGCCAATAAGAACCCCAGGGGGGCATAACCCAGGATGTTGACTGCGACATCAAAACCGGACCAGTAGCGGGGCAAGGGAGCGGACAAAAAAGACAGCGACCACAGCCCCTGGTCCCGCCAGGGCGAAAAAGGGTAGAGGCTGGCGTAGACCACCACACAGGACAGCGCCAAAGCCAGAGGCCAGGCCAAAGTAGGACGCGATCCTGAGGCCATCGCTCAGGTCTGCCCGATCACGGGCCTCATGGTCGCCGCCAGCCCGCGTTCATGGCCCGCTCAGCCTTGCCAGGGCTTGACCACCACCAGCACCACCGCGGTCAGCATGAACAGCACCGGCAATTCATTGAACCAGCGGAACCAGACATGGCCCCGGACGTTCTCGCCCCGTTCGAACACCCGCAGCAGGCGACCACACTGATGATGGTAGGCCAGGGTCAGAACCACCACGGCCAGCTTGGCGTGCATCCACCCCTGGCCGGCACCCCGGCCTATGCCATAGCCCAGCCAGAGCCAAAGCCCCAGACCGACAGCCGGGATGGCCAGGATGTTGGTAAAACGCATCAGCTTACGGGCCATCAGCAGCAGTCGGTCGCGCTCGGCCTCGCTGCCGGCGGGCACCATGGCAAGGTTCACGAAGATGCGCGGCAAGTAGAACAGCCCGGCGAACCAGCTGGCCACAAACACAATGTGTAAAGCTTTAATCCAGAGCATGACCCGAGTGTAGTGGCCGTGCCCGCAGGCCTTATCGCCTAGCTTCGGCGCCCCTGGTGTAAGTACCTAGATCGGAGCCGGCGGTCAGCGCCCCGCCGCCCACAACTCAGATAGATCATTGAAATTAATGGGGTTTTCTGTGTGTAACGGCTCGGACGATGAGCCCGGCAAGAGGCCTGGGACGATCTGTCCAAAACTTAGGCGGGTGTATTTGTCAACTTTATTTGGCACAATTTCGCCATGACGCCCTACGCTGCTTTTCCTGCAGGCCGGCCTCGCCGCCTGCGCCGCGACAGTTTCACCCGCAACCTGGTCCGCGAGCATGCCGTTTCAGTGCATGACCTGATCTACCCGGTCTTCGTGACCGACGGGACCCAACAGCGTCAGGCCGTGGCCTCCATGCCTGGGGTTGAGCGCCTGAGCCTGGACCTGCTGCTGCCAGTGGCCGAGGAATGCCAAAAACTGGGCATCCCGGTCATGGCCCTGTTCCCGGTGATCGACAGCAGCCTCAAGACCCCCGATGGCAGCGAGGCGGCCAACCCGAACGGGCTGGTGCCGCGGGTGGTGCGCGAACTCAAAAAACGTTTTCCCGAGCTGGGTGTGATGGCCGACGTGGCGCTGGACCCCTACACCAGCCACGGACAGGACGGCCTGCTCGACGAGGCCGGCTATATCCTCAACGAAGACACCGTGGCCATGCTGGTCAAGCAGGCGCTCAACCAAGCGGCCGCCGGAGTGGACATCGTCGCGCCCAGCGACATGATGGACGGGCGCATTGGTGCGATACGCCAGGCGCTCGAAGCGCAGGGCCACATCCATACCCGCATCATGGCCTACAGCGCCAAGTACGCCAGCGCCTTCTATGGCCCCTTTCGCGACGCGGTCGGCTCGGCCAGCAATCTGGGCAAAGCCGACAAGAAGGTCTACCAGATGGACCCGGGTAACACCGACGAGGCGCTCAAAGAAGTGGCCCTGGACATCGCCGAGGGCGCCGACATGGTGATGGTCAAGCCCGGCATGCCTTACCTGGACGTGGTGCGCCGCGTCAAGGACGAATTCAAGGTACCGACCTTTGCTTACCAGGTCTCGGGCGAGTACGCGATGCTCAAGGCCGCCGCCCAAAACGGCTGGCTCGACCATGACGCGGTGATGATGGAGAGCCTGCTGGCCTTCAAGCGGGCCGGCGCCGATGGCATCCTGACCTATTTTTCGCTGGACGTGGCGCGCAAGTTGCGCCGCTAAAGCCCGCCGGGCCTGGCGGTCGGATGAAAAGCCAGAAAATAGGCCCGCCATGAACCAAAGTCCTGCAGCGCCGCTGCGCATCTTTCATATTGCGGCCGGCCAGGTCAGCGAAAGCGCACACTGGCCCTCGCGGCCGCCTGAACAGGGCTTTGTCTGGTTAGCCGTCAAACGGTCAGTCCTGCAGGAACGGTTGGAGGAGGTGCAGCAGACCCTGCAAAACCTGAGTGCACAGGCGCTGCTCGATCTGCATGTGTCGGATCTGCTCAACCCACAGCTGCCCTCCCATTACGACTACACCTCCCAATACGATCTGCTGACGTTTCGGCGCCTGAGCGCCCAAAGCAGGCCGGCCAGTACGCAGACGGAGGGCCGCAAGATGCGCGGTCCGGTGATTCTGCGGCGCATAGACACCAGCCCAGTGGGCTTGGCCGTCTTCGACCGGGTGCTGCTGTCAGTCCACCCCGATGACTGCAGCGTGCGCGAGGCCTACGCGACCAGGCTGCTCGAAGCGGGCATGCAGCCCAATGGACAGACCGGCGCGCAAGCCGGTGCCAAACTGCCCACCAGCCCGGCCGACCTGATGCTCAGGCTGGTCAACCTGATGGTCGATCAATACCTGGACCTGCGGCGCGAGCTCAACCGCCAGCTCGACCACTGGCAGGCCGAACTGCTCAAGCCGAACAGCCGTTTTTCCAACTGGAGCGCAGTGCTCGACGCCCGCATCACCCTGCACCGGCTCGACGAGGTCTGCGAAGACCAGCGCAGCGCCATCGTGGACTGGATCGATGCGCTGCAGACCTGGCCCGACGATCCCTCGCCGGTGCCGCAGCGCGAGCGCGAACTGCTCAAGGTGCGCTCGCGGGACGTGCTCGAGCACATCGAACGGGTGGTGCGCCATGTGCAGCGGCTCGAGCACAGCACCGAGGTTGCGGTGCAGATGCATTTTTCAGCCCAGAGCCACCGCACCAACGAGGTCATGCGTACCCTGACGGCGCTGACGGCGGTGTTTCTGCCACTGAACTTCATCACCGGCTTTTTCGGCATGAATTTCGAATTCATGCCGGCGGTCCACACCAGCACCGGCTTTTGGTGGGTGATGGGCCTCATGCTCAGCCTGACCGTTCTGGTGCTGGGCGTGTTCTGGCGCAAACGCTACTTGGCCAGCCGCTGAAAAAAGCCGACGCCCAGCCAGGGCTGGCCTCGGACTTCAGTGGCCCAGGATCTTGGAGAGAAAGTCCTGCGCCCGGTCAGTCTGGGGGTGATTGAAGAACTGCTCGGGCGTGTTTTGCTCGACGATCTGGCCCTGGTCCATGAAGATCACCCGATCGGCCACCGCCTTGGCAAAACCCATCTCATGCGTGACGCACAGCATGGTGATGCCCTGGCCGGCGAGCTCGACCATCACATCGAGCACTTCCTTGATCATCTCCGGATCGAGCGCGGAAGTGGGCTCATCGAACAACATGATCTTGGGCGTCAGGCACAGTGCGCGGGCAATGGCCACCCGCTGCTGCTGACCGCCTGACAGTTGCAAAGGGTACTTGCTGGCCTGCTCGGCAATGCGCACCCGCTGCAGCTGCGTCATGGCCCGCTCCTCGGCCTCCTTTTTAGGCAACTTGCCCACCCACATGGGCGAGAGGGTGAGGTTTTCCAGCACCGTCAAATGGGGAAAGAGGTTGAACTGCTGGAACACCATGCCGACTTGCTTGCGCACGGTATCGATGGCCTTGAGGTCGTCGCTCAACTCAATGCCGTCGACCATCAAGCGGCCCTGCTGGTGCTCTTCCAATCGATTGATGCAGCGGATCAGAGTGGACTTGCCCGAGCCTGAAGGACCGCAAATGACGATGCGCTCGCCCTTGGCCACGTTCAAGTCAATGTCGCGCAGCACATGAAAATCATTGCCATACCACTTGTTGACTTTGTCGAAAGAAATAATCGGTGTGCTCATGATGACTCTTCTTCTTTGAATCAGCGCTGCTTGCCGCGGTTGACATGTTGCTCAACCCACTGGCTGTAGCGCGACATGGCAAAGCAGAAGGCGAAATAGATCAAGGCGATAAAGACATAGCCCTCAATCTTGTAGGGCCGCCAGTCGGCATCCGAATTGAGGGCCAGACCCAGCGCGCCGGTGAGCTCATACAAGCTGACGATGGTCACCAGCGAGGTGTCCTTGAAGATGGCGATGAAGTTGTTCATGATGCCCGGCACCACCATGGCCAGAGCCTGCGGCAAAACGATCTTGCGCTGCGTCTGCCAGTACGACAGGCCCAGAGAAGCGGCCGCCTCGACCTGCCCCTTGGGGATGGCCTGCAGGCCCCCGCGGATCACCTCGGCCATGTAGGCTGCGGCAAACAAGGTGATCCCGGCCAGCACCCGCAACAGCACATCGATCTTGGTGCCCTGCGGCATGAACAGCGGGAACATGAAGGAGGCCATGAACAGCACCGAGATCAGCGGCACGCCGCGGATCAACTCCACATACAAGGTGCAAACCGTGCGTATGGCTGGAAGCTCCGAGCGCCGCCCCAGGGCCACCAACAAGGCCAGCGGAAAGGCCATGGCAATCGACAAGGTGGCCAGCAAGAGCGTCAGCGGCAGGCCGCCCCAACGGTCGGTCTCGACCCGGCTCAAGCCCAGGCCACCGAGCATCAGCCAGAAAAACACCACCAGCCCGACGATCCAGACCGCTACCAGGGATGCACGCCAGAACGCGCGGGTACAGCTGATCACGATGAGCGTGAGCATCAACAGCGTCGCCACCAGGGGACGCCACTGCTCCTCAAACGGGTAGCGGCCGAAAATAATGAGGCGGTATTTTTCAGCCACCACGCCCCAGCAGGCACCCACTTCAAGCGCTCGGCAGGCCTGGGCATCTGGCCGCCAATAGGCCGACCACAGCGCCCAATCGAACAAGGCGGGCAGGTACCAGAGCAACAAACCGCCGACGATCAAGGTGCTGACCGTGGTCGAGGCATCGGCAAACAAATTGCTGCGCAGCCAGCCGATCAGCCCTTCGGTTCGCACGGGGGCCGGGCGCGCCGGGATGGATTGGAAAACTCGGGCATTCATCTCAACGCTCCTTGATGGCGGCACGGGTGTTGTACCAATTCATCAGCGCCGAGGTGGCCAGCGAGGTGCAAAGGTAGACCAGCATCACGATGGAAATGCATTCCACCGCCCGGCCGGTCTGGTTGATGGCGGTGTTGGCGATCGAGACCACATCCGGATAGCCGATGGCCACCGCCAGCGAGGAGTTCTTCGTCAGGTTCAGGAACTGGTTGGTCATGGGCGGGATGATCACCCGCAGCGCCTGCGGCAGCATGACCAGGCGCATCTCCTGGGCACGCGACAGGCCCAGGGCCGCAGCCGCCTCGCCCTGGCCGCGCGGCACCGAGGCGATGCCTGCGCGCACCACCTCGGCCACAAAGGCTGCGGTGTAGACCACCAGGCCGAGGAGCAAGGCCATGAACTCTGGGGTGAGCGCGCCTCCGTTTTCAACAGCGAACTCGCCCTTGCTGGGAAAGTTGGCCTCCAGGGGCGCGCCGCCCAGCAGCCAGCCTAGCACCCCCATGGCCAACACGATCAGCAACGGCACCCAAAACGCGCTGCGCACCTGCCCGGTCGCCTCGAACTGTGCGCGCGCCCAGCGACTGCGCAGCCAGGCCAACAGCAGGCCGGCCAGCAGGCCGATACCGGCCCACAAATGCCCCTGCTGCCAAATGGGCACCGGGAAATTGAGCCCGCCCTTGCTCAGGTAGACATCGCCGATTTGCCAGGCTTCGCTGGCTTCAGGCAGGGTTTCGGTAAAGAGCAGGTACCACATCAGTAACTGCAGCAAGATGGGCACATTGCGGAAGAACTCGACATAGGCCTGACAGAGCCCGCGCACCAGCGCATTGCGCGAAAATCGCGCCACCCCCAGCAGCGTGCCCAAAATCGCGGCCAGCACAATGCCCAGCACCGCCACCCTCAGGGTATTGACCAGACCCACCAAAAAGGCCTTGAGGTAACTCTGGTTGGATTCGAAGGACAGCAGCGTCTCGCCGATGTCAAAGCCGGCCGTCTGCCCCAGAAAGCCAAACCCGCTCTGGATGCCGCGCTCGCGCATGTTGACCAGGGTGTTGTGCCCCAAGTACCAAAGGCCGAACGCAATCAGCGCCAAAGCCAGCAGCTGATAGACAAGCCCACGGAAAGCCTGGCTGCGCCATGACCAGCTCTTTTTCTTGGGAGCAGCAGATGGAGGTCGATTCATGAGATGGACTCAAGCAGGCCGCAGGCCCTTAAAGACTCTTAACAAAAATGAAGGCCATCGCAGAAAAACCGCCTGCCAGGCAGCTGCCCAACAGGCGGTTTTCCATGATCAGGGAAGAATCAGCGGATCGGATAGGCGTACATCAGGCCGCCCTTGTTCCAAAGGTTATTGACACCGCGCGGCAGAGCGAGGGCCGATTTGGGGCCGACGTTGCGCTCGAACATCTCACCGTAGTTGCCAGTGGCTTTGATGGCGCGAGCCATCCACTCTTTGTCCAGGCCCAGCAGCTTGCCGGTGTCATCGGTGGTGCCCAGCAGGCGCTGCACGACCGGGTCGGTGGTGCTGGTCTTGAGCTGGTCCACATTGGCCTGGGTCACGCCATATTCCTCGGCCTCGAGCAGACCGTAGATGGTCCACTTGACGATGGCGAACCACTCGTCATCACCACGGCGGACCATGGGGCCCAGGGGCTCCTTGGAGATCAGCTCGGGCAGGATCAGGTGGTCAGCCGGGTTCTTGGCTTCCTTGTTGCGCACTGAAGCCAGGCCCGAAGCGTCGGTGGTGTAGGCCACGCAGCGGCCAGAGAAGTAGGCGCCAGTGGCGGCCTCCAATTTCTCAAACACCACCGGCTTGATGCCCAGGTTGTTGGCGCGGGAAAAATCGGTCATGTTCTTCTCGGTGGTGGTGCCAGACTGCACGCACACGGTTTGACCCTTGAGCTGCTTGGCGCTCTTGATCTTGCTCTTGACCGGCACCATGAAGCCCTGGCCGTCGTAGTAGGTGACTGCCGTCTGGTGCAGGCCCAGCGAGCCGTCGCGGGTCAGGGTAAAGGTGGTGTTGCGCGAGAGGATGTCGATCTCACCGGACTGCAAGGCGGTAAAGCGCTGCTGGGCATTGAGCGGAACATACTTGACCTTGCTGGCATCGCCCAGGGTCGCGGCCGCCACGGCCTTACAGACGTCTACGTCCAGGCCGCTCCAGTTGCCCGACGAATCGGCCGCAGAAAAACCGGCCAGGCCGGTGTTGACGCCGCACACCACCTGACCGCGCTGCTTGATGGCATCGAGCGTCTTGCCGGCAAAGGCGGGGGACAAAAAGGCCAAGGACAGACCGGCGGCGGCAAGCGCCTTCAAACTGCGCGTTTGGGTTTTATTGAGCACAAGATACTCCCGTATAAGATCAATGACGGTTCGCACCGCATGTGACAAACCAAGAGCGGGATGCTAAACGAAACGGTATCTGTTGTCCTAGGGCCTGGCCGCCAAGGCCCTAGGACTAACCCGGGTTGGGCGGCCTCATGCCGCAGCGGCATAAAGTCATGCCGACCGCCTCGGACTCCCTGCAGCCTGCCCGTCAGGCTGGTCCGGCGCACACGCGGAGCACATCGGCGCCGTAAGCTTGCAGCTTCTTGGTGCCCATGCCGCTGATGCCCTCCAGCGCCTTGATCTCCTGCGGATGGGTCTGTGCGATGGCCCGCAAGGTGGCGTCGTGAAAAATCAGGAAAGCGGGCAGGTTGTGCTCGCGGGCGACCTCGGCCCGCCAGGCCTTGAGGCGCTGCAAGCGCTCAAGCGCTGCCGTGTTGAGGCTGGCCTCGGCCAGGGCGCGGGTCGAGCTGCGGGCTTCGCGCTTGCGTGAGCCTGATCCCGCCGGCTCCACCCGGCTCTGGCGCAGCCAGAGCTGACCCTCACCCCGCAGCAGGGTGCGCGCCGCCGGCAGCAGGCTCAAGGTGCTCATGCCCTCGCTGTCGACGTGCACCATATTGCGCGCGATCAACTGGCGCAAAACCGCTCGCCACTGCGACTCGCCCAGATCGGCGCCAATGCCAAAGGTCGACAGCCGCTCATGCCCGTACTGGTGCACCTTGTCGGTGGGCTTGCCGCGCAGGATGTCCATCAAATGGCCCGCACCAAAATGGAGCCCGCTGGCCTGCTCCACCCGGTAGATGCAGCTGAGCAGCTTGCGCCCTGCCTCGGTGCCGTCCCACATCAAGGGCGGCTGCAGGCAGTTGTCGCAGTTCATGCACGGCTGGCTGGTCTCGCCGAAATAGCCCAGCAGGCTGACCCGGCGGCAGCCGGTGCTCTCGGCCATGGCCAGCAAGGCGTCAAGCTTGCCTCGCATGACCTGCTTATAGTCCTCGCCAGCCACCTCGCCGCTGTCGATCATGCGACGCTGGTTGACCACGTCCTGCAACCCGTAAGCCATCCAGGCGTCGGCGGCCAGGCCATCGCGCCCGGCCCGGCCTGTCTCCTGGTAATAGCCCTCGATGTTCTTGGGCATGTCCAGATGGGCAACAAAACGCACATCCGGCTTGTCGATGCCCATGCCAAAAGCGATGGTGGCCACCATCACCACAGCATCTTCCCGCAGAAAGCGGTCTTGCCGCTGCTGCCGCAAGCCCGTGTCCAGGCCAGCGTGATAGGCCAGCGCAGATACACCGGCGGCCTGCAACTGTTCAGCCACCTCTTCAACCCGCTTCCTGGACTGGCAGTAAACGATGCCGGCTTCACCGGCATGCTCGGTTTCTATGAAACGCAGCAGTTGGCGCATAGGCTCAGTCTTTTCGACCACCCGGTAGCGGATATTGGGCCGGTCAAAGCTGCTGACGAACTGCCGGGCCGCACCCAAATCCAGCCGCTCGACCATGTCCTGCCGGGTCAGCGCATCGGCCGTGGCGGTCAAAGCCACCCGGGGCACCTTGGGGAATTGCTCATGCAAGAGCGACAGTCCCCGGTATTCGGGCCGAAAGTCATGCCCCCACTGGCTGACGCAATGGGCCTCGTCGATGGCAAACAGGCTAAGCAAGCCCTGCTCATACAGCGCGCCCAGTTGCCCCAGCATGCGCGAGGTGTTAAGCCGCTCCGGCGCCACGTAGAGCAGGGTCAGCTCGGCGCGCTGCAGCCTGGCCTGCACCTGCTGGGCCTGCTCAAAGCTCAGGCTGGAATTGAGAAAGGCCGCCGCCACGCCCGCCTCCAGCAAAGCGCCTACCTGATCGTGCATCAGCGCAATCAGGGGCGAGACCACCACCGTAACCCCCAGGCCGGCGCGCTGGCGGGCAATGGCCGGTACCTGATAACACAGCGACTTGCCGCCGCCGGTAGGCATGAGCACCAAGGCGTCGCCGCCGGCGATCACATGCTCGATGATGTCCTGCTGCGGGCCGCGAAAACTGTCGTAACCGAAGACCTCGCCGAGGATCTCCAGCGGCTGGGTGGGCATCATTGGCCCTGGCCGCGCCAGACGCTCACAGTTGCTCCCAGGGCAAGCCCTCAAATCGCCAGCCCGAACGGCTCGAGCGTTTGAAATGCTCGTCGAGCTCGCCCTCAAAGCCATGCACCACATGGGCCACTTCGGTGAAGCCGGCGGCCTCCAGCGCCGCGCCGGCATCCAGCGTGCGCTGGCCGGAGCGGCAAATCAAAAGCACGGGCCGGCTCTTGTGGCCAGCTTCACGCTCGACGGACGCCACAAATTGCTGTGGATCGGCCGTCATATCGGGGTATTCATACCAGGCGATATTGACCACGCCGGGGGGGCGGCCGACGTACATGGACTCGATCTCCATGCGCACATCGACGAAAACCACGTCGTCGCGGCTGTTGAGCCATTGCCAGGCTTGCTGAGGTTGCAGTTGCTTCATGCGTGAGGGTGTGGCGGCGCAGACAAGCATCCATTGTCGAGCATGCCGGGCCGGCCTGCAGCGCCCGGGCGCGGCCCGGCCAAAAGGTGCGCCTGCCTATCGGGCTACCTACAATCGCGCCCATGTCTGCTCCAGCCTATACCCGCGCCCAAGCCCTGCCCGAGCTGCTGCGCCAACGCCTGCTCATCCTTGACGGCGCCATGGGCACCATGATCCAGCGCCTCAGGCTGTCGGAGGCCCAATACCGGGGCGAGCGCTTCAAAGACTTTCACAAGGACGTCAAAGGCAACAACGAGCTGCTCAGCCTGACTCAGCCGCAGGTGATCGGCGACATCCATGAGGGCTATCTGGCCGCTGGCGCCGACCTGATCGAGACCAACACCTTTGGCGCCACCACCGTGGCCCAGGCCGACTACGACATGGCCGATTTGGCGGTGGAGATGAACCGAGCCTCGGCCGCCATCGCCCGCGCGGCCTGCGACAAATTCTCCACCCCCGAGCGGCCCCGCTTTGTGGCCGGCGCCCTGGGCCCCACGCCCAAGACCGCCAGCATCAGCCCGGATGTGAACGACCCGGGGGCGCGCAACACCCACTTCGAGGAGCTGCGCCAGGCCTATTACGAACAGACCCAGGCTCTGGTCGAGGGCGGCAGCGACCTGCTGCTGGTCGAGACCATTTTTGACACACTCAATGCCAAAGCTGCGCTGTTTGCGATCGACGAGTACTTCGAGCATTCCGGCGAGCGCCTGCCCTTGATCATCAGCGGTACCGTGACCGACGCATCCGGTCGCATTCTGAGCGGGCAGACGGTCAGCGCCTTCTGGCACAGCGTGCGCCACGCCCGCCCGCTGGCCGTCGGCCTCAACTGCGCGCTTGGCGCTGCGCTGATGCGCCCCTACATCCAGGAGCTGGCCAAGGTGGCCGGCGACACCTTCATTTCCTGCTACCCCAATGCAGGCCTGCCCAACCCCATGAGTGAAACCGGCTTTGACGAAACCCCGGAAGTCACCAGCCGCCTACTGCATGAATTCGCCGCCGAAGGGCTGGTCAACATCGTTGGCGGCTGCTGCGGCACCACGCCCGAGCATATTGCCGCCATCGGCAAGGCAGTCGCCCATCAGGCAGTGCGGCCCCTGCACACGGGCCCGTTTTACCGCGAAGCGGCCTGAACCAGGACGATGGCACACCACCTGTTGAGCGCTTGCGAGGCGGCCGAGCAATTGGCCCAGCGCAGCCTGCGCGCCGAAGATCTGGTACGCGACTGCCTGGCGCGCATCGATGCCCGTGAGGGCGAGATACAAGCCTGGAGCCATGTGGCCGGCCAGGCCGCTTTGGCGCGTGCGCGCGCACTCGATCAAGGCGCCCACCAAGGCCTGCTGCATGGCCTGCCGGTCGGCATCAAGGACCTGATCGCCACCGCCGGCATGCCCACCACCTATGGATCGCCCATCTATGCGGGCCATCAGCCGGCCCACGATGCCAGTTGCGTGGCGCTGGCGCGTGCCGCCGGGGCGGTGCTCATCGGCAAGACCGTCACCACCGAATTCGCCACCTTCCAGCCCAACCAAACCCGCAACCCGCACAACCTGGCGCACACACCCGGGGGCTCGTCTTCGGGCTCGGCCGCTGCAGTCGCCGATGGCATGGTGCCCTTGGCTTTGGGCACACAGACCGCAGGCTCGCTCACCCGCCCGGCGGCGTACTGCGGCGTAGTGGCCTTCAAGCCCAGCTTTGGCGGCATCAACCGTGCCGGCGTCAAACCCTTGTCGGACACCCTGGACACGGTAGGCACCCTGGCCCGCAGCGTGCCTGATACTGCCCTGTTCGCCGCTGCATTGAGCGGTCGCACGGACTGGCTGGTGCGCCCCCTGGCCCAAGGGCTCGGCCGCCCATTGCGGGTGGGCCTTTGCCCAACCTATGAATGGGCACACGCGCTGCCCGAAACGCAAGCGGCGATGCACAACGCGGCAGCACGCATCGTTCGCACAAGTGGCATGGCGCTGCAGGAGCTGCGCTTACCCGCCGATTTTGAACACTTGGTGCAGGCCCAGACCCAGGTTCAATTGGCCGAGCAAGCGCAAAGCCTGGCCTATGAACGCCTGCAGCACTTTGAGCGCCTAAGCCCACGCTTGCAGGGCATCATGAACGCCGGCCTGGCCGTGACGCTCGCGCAATACGATCAAGCGCAGGCCTGGCTCGCGCGCTGCCGTGCGCAGCTGGCCGATGTATTCACAGATGTCGACGTGCTGCTCACGCCCAGCGCCCCGGGCGCGGCGCCACTGGGCCTGGACAACACCGGTGATCCGGTTTTTTGCCGCATCTGGACCGCGCTTCACACCCCCACGGTCAACATCCCGGCAGGCCACACGGCCCAGGGCATGCCCTTGGGCCTGCAAGTGGTCGGGCCGGTGGCGGGCGATGCGCTTACATTGGCGGCGGCGCACGCGCTGCACCAAGTTTTGCTGGCAGCCTGAAGCTGCGCCTAGCCCCGCCCCTTGGGGCCCGCTAAAATAAGCATCTCCCCAAGGAGCGTTGCAGCCCATCACCGCGATAGGGCCAGGCTTGGGGAAAGGGCCAGACCCGGTGCAACCACGCTCACCTTGCAAACCAGGTGAGCCTATGTCCACGCCCCTTACCCCGCCTCCTCTGCGTCTTTCTGGCCTCGAGCCCGTCTCTGTAGGCCAGGGCAGCCTGTTCGTCAACATTGGCGAGCGCACCAATGTCACCGGCTCCAAGGCCTTTGCCCGCCTGATTCTCAACGGCGACTACGAGCAAGCCCTGGCCGTAGCCCGCCAGCAGGTGGAAAACGGCGCCCAGATCATCGACATCAACATGGACGAGGCCATGCTCGACAGCCAGGCCGCCATGGTGCGCTTTCTGAACCTGATCGCCTCTGAGCCCGACATCGCCCGCGTTCCCATCATGATCGACAGCTCCAAGTGGAGCGTCATCGAGGCGGGCTTGCGCTGCATTCAGGGCAAGGGCATCGTCAACTCGATCAGCATGAAAGAGGGTATCGATGAGTTCAAGCGCCAGGCCCAGCTGATCCGCCGCTACGGCGCGGCCGCTGTGGTGATGGCCTTTGACGAAAAAGGCCAGGCCGATACCTATGCGCGCAAGATCGAGATCTGCCAGCGCGCCTACCGGGTACTGGTCGACGAGGTCGACTTTTCGCCGGAAGACATCATCTTCGACCCCAATATTTTCGCAATAGCCACCGGCATCGAGGAGCACGACAACTACGCGGTCGACTTCATCGAAGCCACCCGCTGGATCAAGCAGAACCTGCCCGGCGCCAAGGTCTCGGGCGGCGTGTCCAATGTCAGCTTTTCCTTTCGCGGCAACGATCCGGTGCGCGAAGCGATACACACCGTGTTTCTCTACCATGCCATCCAGGCCGGCATGGACATGGGCATCGTCAACGCCGGCATGGTCGGCGTGTATGACGAGCTCGAACCCGTACTGCGCGAGCGGGTTGAAGATGTGGTGCTCAACCGGCGCCCGGATGCGGGCGAGCGCCTGATTGAAATTGCTGAAACCGCCAAGAGCGGGGCCCGCGACGAAAGCAAAAAGTACGAGTGGCGCGCCCTGCCCCTGCGCGAGCGTCTGAGCTATGCCCTGGTGCACGGCTTCAACGAGTTCATCACCGAAGACACCGAGCAGATGTGGCAACTGCTGCGCGCAGACGGCGGACGGCCTTTGCATGTGATCGAAGGCCCTTTGATGGACGGCATGAATGTGGTGGGCGACCTGTTTGGCCAGGGCAAGATGTTTTTGCCACAGGTGGTCAAGAGCGCGCGGGTGATGAAGCAGGCCGTCGCACACCTCATTCCCTATATTGAAGAAGAAAAACGCCAGCAGGAGGCCGCCGGCGAAGACGTCAAGACCAAGGGCAAGATCGTCATCGCCACCGTCAAGGGCGATGTGCACGACATCGGCAAGAACATTGTCACCGTCGTGCTTCAGTGCAATAACTTTGAAGTGGTCAACATGGGCGTGATGGTGCCCTGCCACGAGATCCTGGCGCGCGCCAAGGTTGAGGGCGCCGACATCGTCGGCCTGTCCGGGCTGATCACGCCCTCGCTGGAGGAAATGCAGTACGTCGCCGCCGAAATGCAGAAGGACGACCATTTCAGGATTCGCAAAATCCCCCTGCTCATCGGCGGGGCCACCACCAGCCGGGTGCATACCGCCGTCAAGATCGCGCCGCACTACGAAGGCCCTGTGGTCTACGTGCCCGATGCCTCACGCAGCGTGAGCGTGGCCCAAGGCCTGCTGAGTGATCAAGCGGCGCAGTACATCGCCGAACTCAATGCCGACTACGACAAGGTGCGCGCCTTGCATGCCGGCAAGCGCCAAACGCCCGTGGTCTCGCTGGACAAGGCCAGGGCCAACGCCACCGCAATGGACTGGGTGCACTACCGCCCGCCGGCGCCCAAATTCCTGGGTCGGCGGGTGTTCCGCAATTACGACCTGAGTGACTTGGCCCGTTACATGGACTGGACCCCCTTCTTCCAGACCTGGGATCTGGCCGGCCCCTTCCCGGCCATCCTCAAGGACGAGGTGGTGGGCGCCGAGGCCGTGCGCGTCTATGGTGATGCCCAGCGCATGCTGCGACGGCTGATCGAAGGGCGCTGGCTGAGCGCCAACGCGGTAGTCGGTTTCTGGCCCGCCAACAGCGTTGGCGATGACATCGAGATCTACACCGATGAGAGCCGACGGCAGGTGGCGATGACTTGGTACGGACTGCGCCAGCAGGCCGAAAAAAGCAGCGGCCCCGACGGCCGGGTCCGACCTAACCGCTGCCTGGCTGACTTCATCGCGCCCAAAGTGCTGCCGGCTGAAGTGGCGGCCGCGCGCGCAGGCGCGGCGGGTGCCGAAGGCGCCGACGGTTTTCACATCGCCGACCATATCGGCCTGTTTGCGGTGACCACAGGCATAGGCTCGGACAAGAAAGAAAAGTACTTCCTCGACGATAACGACGACTATTCGGCCATCATGCTCAAAGCTCTGGCCGACCGCTTGGCCGAGGCCTTTGCTGAAGCCCTGCACCTGCGGGTACGCCAAGACCTCTGGGGCTACGCGGCTGAGGAGGCCCTGAGTCCTGAAGATCTGATTGCCGAGAAATACCGCGGCATTCGGCCGGCGCCCGGCTACCCGGCCTGCCCGGACCACAGCATCAAGCAGGACATGTTCGAACTGCTGCAAGCGCGCGAAATCGGCATGGATCTGACTGAGAGCCTGGCCATGACGCCAGCGGCCAGCGTCAGCGGCTTCTACCTCAGCCATCCCGAGTCGGTCTACTTCAATGTGGGCAAGATCGGTGAAGACCAATTGCAAGACCAGGCCCGCCGCCGCGGCCGCGACCTGCGCGAACTCGAAAGGCTGCTGGCGCCCAACCTTTGAGTGGGAACCACGCAACAAACGATCTGACGCGTTTTGTTGCAAGAATTAACGTTTAATCCGACGGCCGTTGGCATGATGGAGGCCATTGATCTCACACACAGGCCCGCTCATGTCGCTCGAACAACTCATGACCCTGGCCGGTCAACTGGCCCAGTCGCCGCGCCCACCCGGGCTCAGGCCTGCAGCGCCCTGCGGCAGCCAGGTGAGTCTGAGCCTCGCCGAACAACAGGCCCT
>CANHGF010000006.1 GCA_947460065.1 Comamonadaceae bacterium | reverse complement strand
CGATCATGGCGCAGGAGATCGCCGCCGATTTGGGCACCACCCTGGGCGCTGCCCATGTGGGTCGGTTTTCTGACGGCGAGGTGACGGTCGAGATTCAACAAAATGTGCGCGCCCGCGATGTGTTCGTGGTGCAGTCGACCTGCGCACCGACCAACGACAACCTGATGGAATTGCTGATCATGGTCGATGCGCTCAAGCGCGCCTCGGCCGAGCGTATCAGCGCGGTGATTCCCTACTTCGGCTATGCGCGCCAGGACAGGCGCCCGCGGTCGGCCCGGGTGCCGATCACTGCCAAAGTGGTGGCCAATATGCTGCAGGCCGTCGGCGTCTCGCGGGTCTTGACCATGGACCTGCACGCCGATCAGATCCAGGGCTTTTTCGATATCCCGGTCGACAACATCTATGCCTCACCGGTGCTGCTGGGCGATCTCAGCCAAAAAAATTACACCGACCTGATGGTGGTCTCGCCCGACGTTGGCGGCGTGGTGCGCGCCCGGGCGCTGGCCAAGCAGCTCGGCTGTGACATGGCCATCATCGACAAGCGCCGCCCCAAGGCCAACGTGTCGGAGGTCATGCATGTGATCGGTGACATCGACGGACGTAACTGCGTGATCATGGACGACATGATCGATACCGCCGGCACTTTGGTCAAAGCGGCCGAGGTGCTCAAGGAGCGGGGCGCGCGCAAGGTCTACGCCTATTGCACACACCCGGTGTTTTCCGGGCCTGCCATTGAGCGCCTGTCCAAGGGTGATGCGCTCGACGAGATTGTCATCACCAACACCATACCGCTGAACGCCGCCGCCAAGGCGTGCAGCAAGATACGCCAACTCTCGGTGGCGCCGCTGTTTGCTGAAACCATACAGCGCATCGCTCGCGGAGAGTCGGTCATGAGTCTGTTTTCGGAGCAAGACAACCTGTTTTGAGCCGGGGACGATAAGCCGGCAGCGCAAGCTGCCATTGTTGTTACGGGGTGAGACTGGTCGCGGTCCACCTCTTCAGGAGAAAACCATGAAATTTGTCGCTTTCGAGCGCAAGCTGCAGGGTACGGGTGCGAGCCGCCGTCTGCGCATCTCGGGCCGCACGCCCGGTATCGTTTACGGTGGCACCGGCGAGCCTTTGCTGATCGAGCTCGATCACAACGCCCTGTTCCACGCCATCAAGAAGGAAGCCTTCCACTCGTCCATCCTCGAGATGGAACTGGGCGGTGCAACGCACAAGGTGCTGCTGCGTGATCTGCAGATGCATCCTTACAAGCCGCAGGTCCAGCACATCGACTTCCAGCGCGTGGAAGCCACCACCCGCATGACTGTCAAGGTGCCGCTGCACTTTAGCGGTGAGGAAAATTCGCCAGCCGTCAAGGCTGAGAAATGCCTGGTCAACCACGTGGTGACCGAACTGACCATTTCCTGCCTGCCGGCCGATATTCCCGAGTTCATCGCGATCGACCTGAGCGGCATGAAAAAAGGCCACTCGCTGCACGTCAACGACGTCACCCTGCCCAAGGGCGTCAAGGTGGTGACCAAGGGCCAGGTCAACCCGGTGCTCGCTTCGGTCACGGCGATTGCAGAAGAGGCCGAGGCAGCGCCTGCTGCAGCCGCTGCCGATGCCAAGGGCGCAGCCAAGCCAGCCAAGGGCAAGAAGTAATTCCTGCCGGGCGGCTTCGCTGCAAAGGCCCGTGCACTCGCAAGAGGCACGGGCCTTTTCGCTGGGGCCGCGCCATCACGCACCATGAAAAAATGATCAAACTCTTGGTCGGCCTGGGCAACCCGGGCAAGGAATACGAGGCCACGCGCCACAACGCTGGCTTTTGGTGGCTCGAGGACGTGGCCCGGGAGCTCAAGGTCTCGCTGAGCCTGGACAAGGCCTATCACGGGCTGGTGGGCCGCACCCAATTGCAGGGTCAGAGCCTGTGGCTGCTGCAGCCGCAAACCTTTATGAACCTGTCGGGCAAATCGGTCTCGGCGCTGGCGCGCTTTTTCAAGATCGCGCCCGAAGAAATCTTGGTCGCCCATGATGAACTGGACCTGCCGCCCGGCCAGGCCAAGCTCAAATTCGGCGGCGGTCACGCAGGCCAGAACGGCTTGCGCGACATACATGCCCAATTGGGCACTGGCGACTACTGGCGCCTGCGCCTAGGCATAGGCCACCCGGGCGTCAAGTCAGAGGTTTCGAACTGGGTGCTGGGCAAGCCGATGCCCGAACAACGGGCCGCGATGCAAGAGGCGATTGCGCGCAGCGTCAAGGCCGCCGCGCTGATCGTGCGCGGCGAGATGGAAAAGGCGATGCAGCAGATCCACACCGAGGCCCCGCCGCGCCCCAAGCCGCCGCGTAAGGAGCCACCGCCGAGCGCACCGAATGCGCCTTAAGTCAGCTCAGGGGCGAGCCGGCTTGGCCAGGCCCGCCGCCAGGCTTTGTAGGCGCTGGTATTTGAGCATCAGCTGATCGTGGCCTTCCACATGCTCGGGGTGCACGGGAATGCACGAGACCGGGCAGACCTGCACGCACTGGGGCTCGTCAAAATGGCCCACGCACTCGGTGCATTTGGCCGGATCGATCTGGTAGATCTCGGGGCCGAGAAAGATCGCCTGATTCGGGCACTCAGGCTCGCAAACATCACAGTTGATGCATTCGTCGGTGATCATCAGCGCCATGACGAACTCCTGGCCAGGTCGGCATCAGCCCTGAAACAAGCCATGGCCGCCACCGGGCTCAGGCCGATGGGGCCTGCGCTGCGCGCAGGTCCTGGGCGATGGCCGGGCTCACCATCTGGCTAACGTCACCGCCGAGCTTGCTGATCTCGCGCACCAGGGTGCTGCTGATGCACTGCAAATTGGCCTCGGGCAACAAGAACACCGTCTCAACCTGCGGGCGCAGCTTGCGGTTCATCGCCGCCATCTGCGCTTCGTAGTCAAAGTCGGTGATGTTGCGCACGCCGCGCACCACCGCACAAGCCTGGTGGGCGGCACAAAAATCCATGATCAGGCCTTCAAAAGGCAGGGCCTGCACATCGCCCAGACCCTGGCAGCCCTGCATCACCTGACTCACCCGCTGCTCCAGGCTGAACAAGGTCTTCTTGTGATGCGCCACCGCGACCGCCACGATGAGCCGGTCGAACAGGCCCATGGAGCGCCGCACCACGTCGGCATGGCCCAGGGTGAAGGGGTCAAAAGTTCCCGAATAGACCGCGATGCGGGGCGCTGAAGAGGACATGCTTCAATTATGCCCCTGGGCCCACATCGATCTGCAGGCGCCCCAGCAGGTGAAAGTGGACCGCGCCAGCGCGCCCCTGACGTATCAGCTGCAAGCCCAGTTCGGCCAAGGCCTCGGCCGTCCAGGCCGCGGGCGACTCCAGGTAGATCAGACCGGCATCAGTCAGGGCTGCGCGGGCGGCGCCCAAGGCAGGGCCGGCCAGATCGGAATCGAAGGGTGGGTCGAGCAGCACCAGATGCTGGCTGGCCGGCGGCAGGCCGCGCAGCAGGCGCAGGCCGTCACCTCGCACCACGCTCAGGCCCTGAGCCTGGAGCTTGTCCTTGAGGGCCTGGATCTGCCGCGCCAGTTGCGCGTCTTGCTCAAAGGCTTGCACCCGGGCAGCGCCACGCGATACGGCTTCGAGTGCCAGCGCGCCGGTGCCGGCAAACACATCAACCACCTGCCAGCCGGTGAGGTCCTGGCCCAGCCAGTTGAACAAGGTCTCGCGCACCCGATCGGGCGTGGGCCGCAGGCCAGGCAGCAGGGCGACCGGGATGCGGGTGCGCTTGTAGATGCCGCCGATGATGCGCACCTCGCCCGGCGGTCGGCGTGCTGGCGTGGGAGGGGCTGCAGGCCGGCGCGCTGTCATGAGCCGGCGCCCAGCACCAGCGTGACCATGCGCTCGGGCTGCAGCTTGCGGGCAAAGGCTGCACGGATGTCAGCCGTGCTGAGCTTTTCCACCTGCGCGGTCCAGGTATTGAGATAGTCCAGCGGCAGGTCATGCCAGGCGATGTTGGCCACGTTCTCCAGCAGGCGGGCATTGCTGTCCAGGCGCAACACAAAGCCGCCGATCAGGCTTTGCTTGGCCTGGCTCAACTCGTCCTCGCTCGGGCCCTGGGCCAGAAACTCACGCAGCACCTCACGCACCACCGTCACCGCCTGATTAGCCTGGTCGGGACGGGTACGCAAGCCGATGGTGAAGGAGCCGGCGTGCAAGCCCGGCGAGAAACCGCTGTAGACGCTGTAGCTCAGGCCGCGCAGCTCGCGCACCTGGCGCGTCAGACGCGATGTAAAACCACCGCCGCCCAGGATGTAATTGCCAACGGTCATCGCAAAAAAGTCCGGGTCGGAGCGCTTGAAGCCGGGCTGCCCGATCAGGACTTGGGCCTGCGCCGCCTGGAAGGGGATGCGCAATTGAGCCCCCTGCTCCAGGGGCTTGACCTCGGGCACCGGCTGCAGGACCTGCGCCGGGCTGCAGGCCTGCTCAGGCAGACGCGCAAGCAGCTGGCGCACCAAGGCATCGGCTTGCTGCCGGTCTATCGCACCGACCAGACTGACCCGGGCACGGCAAGCGCCCACATGGTCCCGGTAAAAGCGGCGCATGTCCTCGGTGCTGATCTGCTGCAAGGTCACCTCGGTCATTTCATGACCGTAGGGATGATCGCCATAGACCGACTTGACAAACTGCCGTCCGGCCACGCTGGCTGGCCGTGTGTAGGACTCCTTCAGGTCGGCAATGTAGCGCTGGCGCACCCGCTGCCAGACCGGATCCGGAAAGGCCGGATCGGCGAGCTGGCGGGCCGCCAGCGCGACGGCTTTGAGCAGCAAGTCGGGCTCGGTCAAGCTGCGCATCGAAAAACTCAAGCGGTCTGCGCTGGCGCTGGCTCCGAAACTTGCGCCCAGATCGACCCAGGCCTCGCTGACCTGGTTCTCATCGAGTGCCGGCTCCGTGCCGCCGGCCTGTATGCCCTTGCCCAGCAATTCGGCCATGGCGCTGGCCAGACCCACCTTCTGTCTGGGCTCGCGCCGCAGGCCAGCGTCGAAGTCGATCTGCACATCGAGCATGGGTATGGAAGGGCTGCGCACCAGATACACCCGGGCGCCGCTGGGCTGCTGCCAGTGCTCAATCGGGGCGGCAGCTTGCGCGGGCAGCAGATGCAAAGCCAGTGCCAGCAGCACCAGCGGGCTGCGCGCCAAAGGACGGAAAAACGTGCGCATCAATGCTCCCTCCCTGGTGTATCGCCCATGTCGGGCCGGCCTCGCCGCGGCGGCGGCGCGCCCTCGCCGGCCTGTGGCACCAAGATCGCCTCGGTCATCTGCTCGTCACCAAAGTACTTCTTGGCCACCGCCTGTACCTCGGCAGCGCTGATGCTGCGCAGATGGCGCACCAGGCGGCTGCCAGTATCGAGCGGCAAGCCCAGCAACCAGTAACTGCCCAATTCATTGGCCTGACTGAACAGGGCGTCTCGCTTGTAGGTCTGCGCAGCCACCCATTGGGTGGTAACGCGCTTGAGCTCGGCCGGGCTCACGCCGTCGCGGGCCACGCGGGCCACCTGCTCGAGCAAGGCTTCTTTCAAGGCGGGGGTAGCGGTCCCCTCGGCGGGCACGCCGTCGAGCACAAAGGTCTGCGGACCACGGCCGAACATGCTGTTGTAGGCACCAGCGCGCAGGGCCAGACGCTTGTCGCCCTGGGTCAGGGCCCGATCGAGGCGGGCGGCAGAATGGCCGTCGAGCACCGCAGCGAGCACCGTCAGAGCCAGGGCCTCGCGGCTGGGTCCGGGCGGAAGGCTGTCCTGGGCCAGGGCCTGGGCGTCGACCTGGGGCACCTTGAACATCAGGCTCAGATAGGGCTGCGAGCTGCGGGCACGGTGCTCAATGCGCCTGGGCCCGGTCTGCGGCGGCTCCAGCCTGGGCTTGCGCTCGGGCAGGGCACGCGGCGCGATCGCACCATAGTATTGCTCGGCCCACTGCCGCACCTGCTGCACATCCACATCGCCGGCCACCACCACAGCGGCATTGGCCGGCACATACCAGCGCTGATAGAAGTCGCGCACGTCCTGCGGCGTCATGGCATCGAGGTCGTTCATCCAGCCGATGATGGGCCGCCGGTAGGGCGAAGCGGAGAACATCACCGCTCGCGCCATCTCGTAGAGCTGGCTGCGCGGCGATTCATCCACCCGCTGGCGCCGCTCTTCCTTGATCACCTCAATCTCGCGGCGAAATTCATCATCGACCCAGGTGGTGCGCTCGAAACGGTCGGCCTCTAGCTGCATCACCTCACGCAGGCGCGCGGCCGGGATCTGCTGGTGGTAGGCGGTGGCGTCGCGGCTGGTGAAGGCGTTGTCACGGCCACCGAGTGCGGCGATGCGCTTGGAATACTCGCCCGGGCCTAGGCTGGGCGTGCCCTTGAACATCATGTGCTCGACCACATGGGCCACGCCAGACGTGCCGTCGACCTCATCAATGGCCCCCACCCGCAGCCAGACCATATGCACCGCTGTCGGCGAGCGCCGGTCGACCTTGACGAGCACGGTCATGCCATTGGCCAGCGTAAAGCGCTCGACCTCGGCAGCGACCGCCTGGGCCGATGCAGTTGTCTGCGCCGCTGCAGCGGCCTTAACCGGCGCGGCAGGCTGAGCCTGAACCGCCGCAAGCAGCAGCGCCAAAGCAGAGCCGCACAGCCCCGTCTTTAAAAATACATGCATGAACCGACCTTTCACAGCAGCTCCCATCCATCGCAAAGCGCGTTCCATAGAATAGGGCCAGTGCAATAGACCTGCTCCATGTTCAGTTTTTTCAAGAAGCTCATCTCACCCGCCTCGGCAAAGGCAGAGCCGCCTGCCCCGATCGAGCCGCAGCAGGCCGCCCCGCGGGAAACCCCGCCCGATCTGCGCGCCCCTGCCGCCAAGGACCTGGGGGCCAGTGCGCCCCCGCCGCAGCGCCAGGGCTGGTTGGCCCGGCTGCGCAGCGGACTGCGCAAGACCGGCAGCAGCATCGCCAGTGTATTTGTTGGCAGCCGCATCGACGACGAACTTTACGAAGAGCTCGAAACTGCCCTGCTAATGGCCGACACCGGGGTGGCAGCCACCGAGCATTTACTGGGCGATCTCAAGCGCCGGGTGCGCGAGCAGGCGGTCAGTGATCCGGCAGGCATGAAAGCACAGCTGGTCGAGGCCTTGACGCAGTTGCTAGAGCCGCTCGAGCGCGGCCTGGTCATCGGCCAGCAGCAACCGACGGTAATCATGGTGGCCGGCGTCAATGGCGCGGGCAAAACCACCTCGATCGGCAAACTCACCCACCACCTGGCCGACGAAGGTGCATCAGTGCTGCTGGCAGCCGCGGACACCTTCCGCGCTGCGGCGCGCGAGCAGCTCATGGTGTGGGCAGAGCGCAGCGCGGTCGATATCGTCAGCCAGGAAGGCGGCGATCCAGCTGCGGTCAGCTTTGACGCGGTCAGTGCAGGCAAGGCGCGCGGCAAGGACGTGGTGCTGGTCGATACCGCGGGTCGTCTGCCGACCCAGCTGCACCTGATGGAAGAGCTCAAGAAAATCAAGCGCGTGATCGCCAAGGCCGATGCACAAGCGCCGCACGAGGTTTTGCTGGTGATCGATGGCAACACCGGCCAGAACGCGCTGGCCCAGGTCAAGGCCTTTGACGAGGCGCTCGGTCTGACCGGCCTGATCGTCACCAAACTCGACGGCACCGCCAAAGGCGGCGTGCTGGCCGCCATCGCCCTGTGGGCACGCGAGCGCAGCCAGAACACGCAGGGCAAGCGGCCTCTATCGGTGTACTTCATAGGCGTGGGCGAAAAACTCGAGGACCTCGAGACCTTCAAGGCGCGCGAATTCGCCCAGGCGCTGCTGGGCTGAAGCTCAAGCAGCGGGCGGGTTCATCGCCAGCCAACGCAGCCAGTCGGCGGGCCGGTCAATGTCCCAGAGCGTGGGCATCTCGCTGTAGCGCAGGCCCAGGCGCTGCAGCCGCTCCCGGGTCTGAGCCATCACCTGCTCGGTGCTCCAGACCATGTTCTCAAAGAGCTCAGGCACCGGCCGGCGCAGACCCACCAGCACATAGCCACCGTCTTCGGCCGGCGTGAACACCGCCTCGTCACCGGCCAGCAAGCGCCGAGCCGCCTGCCGCAGATGCGCCGCATCCAGCACCGGACAGTCGGTGCCGATCAGCAAAAGCGGCGCCGGGCTGCGGCCGCAATGGTGAACGAAGGCCGCATGCATACGAGTGCCAATATCACCTGCCGGCTGGGCCAGCGTCAGGCAGCGCTGGACCCGCGCCAAGGCCTTGAAAAACCGATGTCCCGCCGGCTCGCCCCACAACTCAAGGCGCAAGCCGGCACGCTGCACGGTCTGCAAGGTGCGCAGCACCAGTTGCCGGTGCACCCTAGCCGCGCCAGCTGCCCCCAGGACCGGGGCCAGACGGGTCTTGGCATGGCCGGCTACGGGCGCCTTGGCCAGCACCGCCACGCTGACACCAGGGGTGTAGAGCTCAGCGTGATCGGGGTCGGTAGCCATAACGCAGAGCCAGGGCGTCGGGATCGGCGCCAAAAAAATACGCCGCCCGCAAGCGCCACATCAGCCAGATGGTGGACCAGATGCCGTGGCGCAACCAACGCCGCGCCGAGGTGTTCACAGGTGTACGCAGGCATACCGGCCGACCCAGGGCCTTGAGCTTGCGCGACAAGGCGATGTCCTCCATGAGCGCAATGTCCGGAAAACCGCCAAGCTTCTCAAACACCTCCCGGCGCACGAAAATCGCCTGATCGCCGGTGGCAATGCCGCTCAAGCGCGAGCGCAAATTCATCATGAAGCCGACCAGGGCCAATAGCCAGTGCGGATCGTCAATGCGCACATCGAAACGGCCCCAGAGGCTGCCGGCGGGCAATTGATCAAGCTGTTGCCAGGCCTGCGCAGGCAGCCGTGTATCGGCATGAACAAAGAGCAGCCATTGCCCGCGGGCCACAGCGGCGCCCGCGTTCATCTGCACAGCGCGTCCCCGGGGGGCAGACAAGGCCAGGTCGGCCCATTGATGTGCCAGCGCGAGGCTGGCATCGCTGCTGCCGCCATCGACCACGATCAGCTCTACCCCAGGCCTGGCTGCCAAGGCCTGCAAGGCCGACTCCAGGGCGGGTCCCTCGTCGAGAACCGGCACGATCAGGCTCAGCCAGGGCAGAACTGCTTGCATCACAACATTGTCGACGCCCGCACGCCGCATTAGGGCGCGGCACAGCATAGGTCATGACCCTTTTGGTGGCCCAGGCAATGCACGGCCTGCGGGCCGTCTACCTATACTGGTTGCCGCCTTCCCCAATTGCCCCAGCCATGACCGACCCACTGTCCGCGCCTGAGCGCCGCATCGACCAGTTGCTGGCCCACTACGGGCTGAGCCACCAGCACCCCAGCAATGAGGCCATCCATCTGCTGGCCATCCCAGTGATCATGCTCAGCCTGATCGGCCTGCTCTATGCAGCCCATCCCTGGCTGGCCTTGGGCTTCGTCGGTGCCAGCATGGTCTACTACCTGCGCCTGTCGCTGAGCTATCTGCTCATCATGGCCCTGGTGTCGGGATTGATGCTGGCTGCGGTGCACGCCATGGGCCATCAGCGCCTGAGCCTGTGCACCGCGCTCTTTGTCGGAGGGTGGCTGGCCCAGTTTGTTGGTCACAAGATCGAGGGGCGGAAACCTTCTTTTTTTGAAGACATCCAGTACCTCTGGATCGGACCTTTGTTTGTGCTGAGCCGGCTCGCGGTGCGCCGGGACCGGGCCGAGTAGGACGCGCAGCCATGCAAATCATTGATTTTTTGGTGGGGGCGGTGCTGGCGCTTGTACGCTTTTTCCTGCGCCTGCTCGGCCTGATGCTGGCCCTTGTCATGGCGATTTTCATACTGGGCTTCATACTGATCTGGACCCTGTTGCGCCTGCTCAGCGGCCGCAGACCTGCCGTCAATGTTAGTGCCCACTTTTCAAGGGTACGCACCTTCACCGATCTGGGCCAGGCGATGAACAGGCGCCGTTCCTGGAGCACCGGCGAGGCGGTCGAAGCTCAGCCCCTGCTGCGGCGCCAGAGCGGCGATGTACAGGACGTACAGGCCCGCGACCTACCACCAGAGCGCGGACCAGACGGCCGCTGAACAGCCGGTGCCCTAGGCCCTGAGGGCCTGTTAGCACTCGAGCTTAGAGAGTGCTAAAATCAAGCCATCGCAAGAAAGGAGCCTCTCATGACAAGTCTGTCTGTGAACCCCGGCGCCCTGGCGGTCTCCAAGTCCTGGGCCGGCGCCAGTCTGCTGCCGCCACTGGGCAATCTGGAAGCCTACATCAGCGCGGTGGGCCGTCTGCCCATGCTGACCCTGGAAGAAGAACAGGAATGCGCCCGGCGGCTGCGCGATCAAAACGACCTGGAAGCGGCCAGCCGGCTGGTGCTTTCGCACCTGCGGCTGGTGGTGTCGGTCTCCCGCAAATACCTGGGCTATGGCCTGCCGCACGGCGACCTGATTCAGGAAGGCAATATCGGCCTGATGAAGGCGGTCAAACGCTTTGACCCGGACCAGGGCGTGCGCCTGGTCAGCTACGCCCTGCACTGGATCAAGGCGGAGATCCACGAGTACATCCTGAAGAACTGGCGCATGGTCAAGATGGCCACCACCAAGGCGCAGCGCAAGCTGTTCTTCAACCTGCGTTCGATGAAGCAAGGCTTCAAGGACGATGCCGATGTGGCCACCCACCGCGACACGCTCAGCCAGGAGCAGATCGATTCGATGGCGCGCACCTTGCAGGTCAAGCGCGAGGAAGTGATCGAGATGGAGCAGCGCATGGCCGGCGGCGATGTGTTGCTCGACCCCAGCCCAAGCGATGATGGGCAGGAGGCTTTCGGTCCCATCTCCTACCTGGCCGACGCCAGCCATGAGCCGACCGCGCTGATCGAGTCGCACCAGAGGGACCGCCTGGCCAGCGACGGTATTGCGGCTGCCCTGGAGGAGCTCGATCCACGCTCGCGACGCATCGTGCAGGAGCGCTGGCTCAAGGTCAATGACGACGGTTCGGGCGGCATGACGCTGCACGAACTGGCTGCCGAGTACCAGGTCAGCGCTGAGCGTATCCGCCAGATCGAAGTGGCAGCCATGAAGAAAATGCGCAAGACGCTGGCGGCCTACGCCTGAAGGCTGCACTTCGCTGACGCGACAACCCGGCTGCGGCCGGGTTTTTCATGAGCGGGCTTGGGTCGGGTCACTCTTACACTGCCAGTCTAATTCTTGACCCTCATTGAGCCATCCTATGAATGTTTTCAACCGCCGCCGCCTTTTCATCTGGGCCCTGGGTGTAGGGTCAGCCAGCATGGCGCAGGCGCAGACTTGGCCCAACAAACCGGTGCGGCTGGTGGTGGGCTTTCCGGCCGGCTCCAGCCCCGACCTGAGCGCGCGGCTGCTGGCCGAGCCCATGTCTAAAGCCCTGGGCCAGCCCGTGATCGTCGACAACAAGGTCGGCGCCGGCGGCAACATCGCAGCCGATGCGGTGGCCAAAGCCACCGACGGCCATACCCTGGGCCTGATGATCAACGGCAATATGACGATTGCCGGCCTGCTCAACCCCAAGCTCAGCTATGACCCGCTCAAGGACCTGGCGCCGGTCAGCCTGATCGGCACCGCCCCGCTGGTACTGACTGTGCCGGCCGATGCGCCGGGCACCGACGCGGCGCAGTGGCTGGCGCAGATGCGCAGCAGCGGCGCGCAGGCCAACTACGGCTCGCCGGGCATAGGCACGGTGGGGCATCTGGGCATGGAGTTGCTCAAAGCCCGCACCGGCATCGCCCCGGTGCATGTGCCCTACCCTGGCAACCCTCAGGTGATCACCGCCCTTCTGGGCGGGCAAATACAGGCGGCCTTGCTGCCTCCGGCCCTGGCGGCCGCACAGGCGCGCAACGGCAAGCTGCGCATCCTGGGCAGCACCAGCAGTGGCCGCAGCATCCTGACGCCAGACCTGCCCAGCCTGAGCGAGGCTGGCGTCAAAGACTTCCAGCTCGAAATTTGGAATGCGGTGGCCGCACCAGCATCCATGCCGGCGGCTCAGGTGAGCCGACTGAGCGCCATCATCAGCGAGATCGTTCGTTCGAGCGAGATCCGCGCCAAGATCTTCCAGCAAGGCTGGCAGGCGGTGGGCTCGGCGCCCGAGGGCCTGAAAAACCGCATCGCGGCCGACACCCAGGCGCTGGGGCGCATCATCAAGGATCAGAACATCCAGCCCTAAGCTGTGCCGCTGTGGCGGCCAGCGGCATTTAGCGCAGCAGGATCTTCAAGTCTTCAGTGATCGCCGCCGCGCTCATGTTCTGGCGCACATAAAGCCGCACCCTGCCTTGGGTATCGAACACATAGCTGCCTGCCGAATGGTCCAGGGTATAGCTGGTGGCGGTCTTGCCCTCGTTCTTCTTGTAGAAAATTTTGAAGTGACGGGTCAACTCGGGCAATTGTTCAAGGCTGGGGCGCAGGCCTAGGAAGCCAGCGTCAAAATTGGCGGTGTAGGCCTTGAGAATTTCAGCACTGTCACGCTCCGGGTCGAGCGTGATGAACAGCGCCTGCAACTTGTCGCCATCCTTGCCCAGCATTTGCTTGACTTCTACCAACTGCGCCATCGCGGTGGGGCAGACATCGGGACACTGGGTGAAACCGAAAAACACCACCACCACCTTGCCCCGGAAATCAGCGAGGGTGCGCTCCTGACCATTGTGGTCGGTGAGCCTGAAATCGCGCGCGTAATCAGCCCCAGTGATGTCGATGCCGCGAAAGTCGGGTTTGCCTGGAGAGCAGGCGGCCAAGGCAGCGGCGGCAAGCATGGCCGCACGGCGAGAAATCAGCGCGCCCATGGGATGTAGTGGTCAATCAGAAAGGCCGCAAACAGCAGCGAGAGATGGATCAGCGAAAACCGGAAGGTGCGCCGCGCCAGGCCGTCGGAGTACTGGCGCCACAGCGCCCAGCCGTAAGCGCAGAAAATCAGGCTGAGCACCGTCGCTGCAAACAAATAGAACCAGCCACTCATGCGAAACACAAAAGGCATCAGGCAAGCGGCAAACAGCACCACGGTGTAGAGCAGGATTTGCAGGCGGGTGAATTCATTGCCGTGGGTCACCGGAAGCATGGGCAAGCCGGACTTGCGATAGTCCTCCACCCGATAAAGCGCCAGTGCCCAGAAATGCGGCGGCGTCCACAAGAAGATGATGAGAAAAAGGATCAGCGCCTCCGGGCCCACCTCGCCAGTCATCGCAGCCCAGCCAAGCACCGGCGGCATCGCTCCGGAGGCGCCACCGATCACGATATTCTGCGGCGTCAAAGGCTTGAGCACCACGGTATAGATGACCGCATAGCCCACGAAGGTGGCAAAGGTCAGCCACATGGTCAAGGGGTTGACCCAAACATACAGCACCACCGAGCCGAGTATGCACAACACAGCCGAGAACAGCAGAGTCTGCGTGTTACTCAGTTGGCCCTTGGCCGTAGGCCGCCAGGCGGTGCGCCTCATCCGCGCATCGATGTGCTGCTCGACGATGCAGTTAAAGGCCGCCGCCGCGCCAGCCACCAACCAAATACCGACGCAGGCGATCAGGGCCCGCCTCAGGTCGGCCCAAGCCGGCACACCGGGGACGGCCAGCACCATACCGATGAGCGCGCAAAAGACGATGAGTTGCACCACCCGAGGCTTAGTCAAGGCATAGAACTGAGACCAAGGCGAGGTCAACGGCAGGGCCACGGTAGAGGAAGCGTCGGAAGAACTCATGCGGACGGCTGTGAGGCGGGGGTAAGGTGACGGACGCTGGCACTCGACGCGCTGCGCGACTGACAGATGGTAGCGCTCAAAACAATGACCAGCGCGGCGGCGCCGCCCGTATGGGCCAGCGCCGCCACCAGAGGCCAGCCCAAGATCACATTGCTCAGACCGCTGAAAAATTGCCAGGCCACCAAGGCCAGCACCCAGTGGCCCAGGCGCCGGCTCGCCGGGTCACGGGCCAGCAGGCCGGCCAGGACCAATAGAACCAGCATCACCGCATAAGCGGCGAGTCGGTGGGCGTAGTGGATGGCCGTCAGGGCTGCAAAGCTGATATGGCCACCATCGCCGGCCGCACCCAGCTCACGCCACAAGGTAAAGCCCTGCCGAAAATCCATGGGCGGCCAGGCCGAGCCCTGGCAGGACGGGAATTCGCTGCAGGCCAGCACCGCGTAGTTGGTACTGACCCAGCCGCCCAGGGCAATCTGCAGCCACAACATGACAAAGGCCAGCAACAGGACCCGGCGCACGGGCACAGGCAAGACCATCATCTGCGCCTGTCCACCAGCCAGGGCGTAGCGGCTGGCCTGCGCCTGCAGCAAGGCCAGCAATCCAATGCCGCCAAGCAGGTGCAAGGTGACGATGGCGGGAAACAGCTTCATCGTCACCGTGAGCGCGCCAAAAGCGCCCTGCAAACAGACCCACAGCAGGGTCAGCGCTGGCCACCAGGGCGACAGAGGTATGGCTGCTGCCCCGCTGCGCTTGCGCACGGCCCATCCGGTGGCCACGGCCAGGGTCAGGATCAGCACCCCCACGCCGGTGGCCAGATAGCGATGCACCATCTCGATCCAGGCCTTGCCGTGGGTGACCGGGCCGGTGGGCATGGCGGCCTGCGCCTGCGCAATCTCTGCGCGCGCGCCCAGCGGGCTGGCGCTGCCGTAGCAACCTGGCCAGTCAGGACAGCCTAGGCCCGAGTCGCTCAGTCGGGTAAAAGCGCCGAACAGCACCAGATCAAAAGTCAAAAACAAAGTCAGCAAAGTCAGCGTGCGCAAGCGCTGCGCGGGTGCGCTAGAGCGTCCCCGCAACCAGACCCAGGCCAGCGGGCCCAGGGCCAGGCACAGCCCGGTGAGCATGAGGCGCAGCGTGGGTCCGAAGTCGTAGAGGGTGGTCTCAGGCATGGCTGGGCTTTAACGTCCAGGCTGGTCCCAGCTGTTGGAGGCGCGCAGCAAGCGTTCCAGGTCGCGTTTGACCTTGCCGGCAGACTCCACCGAGAGCTCAGGGGGAAAGCGCATCATCCAGTGGCCCATGGGATCGACCAGATACAGGTGATCGGGCAGCTGCCTTCCGGCCGCAGGAAGCAGCCAGGCACTCAGGGCCTCAGGGGCCACACGCAGCACGGTCGCCCCCTGCATGGCCGTCTGCAGCACTGGATCGACCGGCGCCTCGTCGCTGATCAGCCAGACCCGGTCTAGCCTGTCCTTTTCACGACCGATGGACTCGCGCAACTGGCGCTGCAGGTAGAGCAGGTTCTGGCAGCTCGCGTCGCAGGCGCCGCCGGCGACGGCCAGCAGCAGCCACTGCCCCTTCAGGCCCGGCAAGGGCTGCACCTGACCCTGCAGGCTGCGGCCGTCGACCGCCGGCAGCGGGCGCTGCGGATCGATCAACTCGCCATAGCTGCGCCGTCCCTCAGGCCGAATGACATAGTAGGTCAGGTAGGACGCGATCACAGGTGAGGCGCAGACCAGCAAGATCAGCAACATCCGCCATCGTCCTGCGCCGGCGGCCGCTGCGCTGTCCCGCTCAGGCGAGGGCAACTCGTGCACCGTCAGGCCCAGGGGCTGGTCCTGAGAGGAAGGGGGGGGCAAAGGAGCCGGGGAAGACATGATCAAAGCCTATTCTTGCGACGGCGCGGAGCGATCCACTGAAACCAGATGTAGAGAACCACCAACAAACCCGACAGGGAGAACCACTGGAAGGCATAGCCATGGTGCTTATCCACCCCCAGCTGGGGCGCGTCCCAGGAGCGCGCCAAACCTTCGCTGGGTGCCCCGGTCTGGATCACCAGCGCATCGAGCAGAGCCAGACCTGTTTCGGAACGGAATTGGGAGATGTCGAGATTTTGCCGTATCAGACCCGGCACGTCGGGCTCGAGCTGATATAGCTTGCCTGGCGCCAGGGCCAAACGACCGTTGACCTGAACCGGTCCTTCGGGTGTCTGCACCGGCGCCAGCCGCTGCCTGTCCATGAAGTCGCGCCCGATCCAGCCGCGTTGCACCAGCACCGCCTGGCTGCTGCCTTGCAATTGCAAAGGCGTGATCACCCAGAAACCGGCGCGTCCACCCATGGGCCGGTTGTCCAGGTAAACGGTGCGCTCGGCCAGCCAGCGACCTTGCAGTTGCACCGACCGGTGCAGCTGCAAGGCCAGTTTGGTCTGGGCCAGCAAGGCCGCCTGATCGAGTGCCGGCTCGCGGGTGCGCGCCTCCATGGCCGCAGCCAGGCCCAGCTTGTAGTCAGCCCGGTTCATCTGCCAGCGGCCGAGCGAAAAGGTCAGGCCGATCATGGCCCAGGTGGCCAAAGTCAACAGCCACCAGCGGCCACTGCGCAGCGGCGGCGAGCCTTCGGGATCGACGGGCTTCATAGTCGGATAATTGTGCTCATGTCGTATCTCATCGGCCTGGCCTTTGTGGCCATCCTCGGCGCCTTGGCCAGTGCCCTGTATTTCATGCTCAAGGGCGGCCAGCGTGGCGCCAAGACCAATCACATGGCCCGTGCGCTGGCGTTCCGGGTGGGATTTTCCATCCTGCTCTTCCTGTGCGTCCTGCTGGCCTGGAAGCTGGGCTACATCCGCCCGACCGGGCTGCCGGTGGGCAACTAGCGCCCCCTGCTGAAACAAAAAAGCCGCTGAACGCGCAGCGGCTCGTGCCAGATGCGGCCTGGCTCTTGTTCGGCTGACACAAAGCCAGCCGAGCAAGCGGCCTTCACAACCAGTAGACCAGGATGTACAGGCCCAGCCAGACCACGTCCACAAAGTGCCAGTACCAGGCTGCACCCTCAAAGCCGAAGTGGCGCTCCGCGGTGAAGTGGCCCTTTTGCAGGCGCAGGGTGATGAACAAGAGCATCAACATGCCGACAAACACGTGAAAGCCGTGAAAACCGGTCAGCATGTAGAAGGTCGAGCCATAAACGCCCGAGGTCAGCTTGAGATTCAGATCTCTGTACAGGTGCATGTACTCATAGCCCTGCACGCCCAGGAAGATCACGCCCAGCAGCACGGTGATCCACATGTAGCTGATGGTCTTTGCCCGGTGGCCCTCACGCAGCGCATGGTGAGCAATGGTCAGCGTCACGCCCGAGGTCAAGAGCAAGGCGGTGTTGATGGTGGGCAGCCAGAAAGGGCCCACCGTGGTGAAAGGCTCAACGATGCCGGCCGGCGAAGCAGTGGCACCGGCCTGCATGGAGGGCCAGATCGCACGAAAGTCCGGCCAGAGCAGGGCGTTATCGAGACTGCCGAGCGCGGGCACCGAGTGAGCACGGGCCCACCAAAGCGCAGAGAAGAAGGCGCCGAAGAACATCACTTCCGAGAAGATGAACCAGCTCATGCTCCAGCGGAAAGAGGCGTCAATGCGGTCGCTGTACAGGCCACCCTCGCTCTCGGCCACCGCATCGCGGAACCACTGATAGAGCACGCCCAGCCACCACAAAAGACCGAACAGCAGGCTATAAGCTCCCCAGCCAGCACCGTTGATCCACTGGCCTGCGCCCAGGATCACAAAAAACAGGCCGATGGCGGCCATCACCGGATGGCGCGACGGGGCAGGCACGTAGTAGTAAGGCGTGGTGCCGTGTGTGGCTGAAGACATGCTCTTTCCTCTTGGACTCAAAAAACGCTGCAAAAAATCTTAGAAGTAACGGTACATCGGGGTACCGCTCTAGCCTGGCACGATCCAATGGACCAGGGCGACCAGGGCGCCCACAAATACAAAAACACCGACCAACCCAACCGTCAGCACTTGCAGGGGCTTGAGTTGCTGCACATCGTGCTCCAACCCTTGCCGTCCGCGCAGGCCCAGAAAAGACCAGGCAATTGCCTTCACGGTACCCATCAAGCGGGTCGCGCTCATACCCCCGCGGGCCGCGCTAGCGCGACCGAAGCAGATTTATCCAGACCACCTTGGGGCGCCGCCGGCGTCTTGCCACCAACTTCAAAGAAGGTATAGGACAAGGTGATGGTGGTCACGTCCTTGGGCAACTTGGGATCGATCACAAAAGCCACCGGCCACTGCTTTTTCTCGCCAGGCGACAAGGTGTACTGGTTGAAGCAAAAGCACTCAAGCTTGTTGAAATGGGGCGATGCCTGGCGCGGCGCATAACTCGGAATGGCTTGCGCAGCCATGGTGCGGTTTTGGACGTTCTGAAACTCGTACATCACCGTGGTGAGCTCGCCAGGACGCACCTGCAGCGAGCGCACCGCCGGCTTGAAGTCCCAGGGGCCACGCGCATTGGCATCGAACTCCACCGTGATGGTGCGCGAGGTATCGATCTGGCTATTGGCGGCCTGCGATGAGGTGACGCCGGGAATCAGCTTGTCGCTCAGAGCCAGCACATTGATGCCGGTCATCTCGCAAATCGCGATATACAACGGCACCAAGGCGTAGCCAAAGCCAAACATGCCCAGCGCGATCACGCACAGCTTGCCAAGCATACGCAGGTTGTCGCGCCGAGCTGTCATCTGTGCCGTCTTTCTTGTGATCTCAACCGCCCAGCAAGACCAAGCGCACCATGAAGCCGAAGAAAAACACGAGCGCCACCGTCGCCAGGATCAAGCCCAGGCGTCGGTTGCTCTTGTCTTGCTGCGGCGTCATCGGGCAGATCAGCCAATCACCCGCGTGGCGGTGGCGTCGAGCTTGGGCGGGGTCTCGAAGGTGTGGAAGGGTGCCGGCGAAGGCACTTCCCACTCCAGCCCTTCGGCCGCTTCCCAAGGCTTGGCTGGCGCTTTTTCACCGATGCCACGCATGGTCGGCCAGACGATGAAGAGGAAGAAGTAAACCTGAGCGATACCGAAAGCGAAGGCGCCAACCGAAGCCCACATGTTGAAGTCGGCAAACTGCATGGGGTAGTCGGCATAGCGACGCGGCATGCCGGCCAGGCCCAGGAAGTGCATCGGGAAGAAGGTCACGTTGAAGGAGATCAAGGACCACCAGAAGTGAATCTTGCCACGCGTTTCGTTGTACATCACACCGGTCCACTTGGGCACCCAGTAGTAAAACCCGGCGAACATGGCGTAGAGGGAACCAGCCACCAGCACATAGTGGAAGTGAGCCACCACGTAGTAACCGTCTTGCAACTGGGTATCGACCGGCGCGATCGAGAGGATCAGCCCGGTAAAGCCACCCATGGTGAACACGAAGAGGAAACCGACGGCAAACAGCATCGGGGTCTCGAAGGTCATCGAGCCCTTCCACATGGTCGCGATCCAGTTGAACACCTTCACCCCGGTCGGAACCGCAATCAGCATGGTCGCGTACATGAAAAACAGCTGACCGGTCACCGGCATGCCGGTG
>CANHGF010000005.1 GCA_947460065.1 Comamonadaceae bacterium | reverse complement strand
GAAGGACAGCGCGTTGGCACCCAGGGGTGACTGCGACATCGGGCCGGGCGTGGGGTAGAGGTGAAAGTGCAGCTTGGGCCGGTAGTCGATCTTGGACAGGGCTTCAAGCAGCTGGATGCTCTCGGGGCCAATGGAGCCGACCCACAGAAAGTCGGGGTTGGCGTCCTTGATGCGAGCAGCGATCGAGCCGAAGTCGCGGTTGCCGAATTCCCACTCCAGCCATAGCAATTCGCGCATGCCCCGCTTGCGAAATACGTCGCGCGCGCCTACCGACATGAAGGCCACCGAGGGGAATTTGCTGGTCACCAGTGCCACCGTCTGCGGCTTCAGGCCATTGGCCTGGAAGGCGTCGAGCAGGGTGGTGGGCGATGTGGTGCCCGGCTCGTGGCCCATCGCATAGGCCGGGAAGTGCATGTCGTACTTGGCCAGCGAGGGGACACCGAAGGAGTTGGTGATGATGAACTTGCTGTAGCGCTGGGCCACGCCCATGGCGGCCAGGGAGTTGGCGGTGGCGTATGGCCCCATCAGCAGGTCCACCTTGTCGACCGTGACCAGCTGCTCGTACTGGGTGCGGGCCAGGTCGGGCTTAGACTGGTCGTCCTTCATCAGCCATTCGATGGGCCGGCCCAGCAGGCCACCGCGCTTGTTGAGGTTTTCAATGAAGATCTCGGTCGAGATCTTGTGGATGATGGCCGTGGCCGCCAGTGGGCCCGTCATCGACATGGTGCTGCCCACCCGGATGGGTTGGCCTTGGGCCCGTGTCAGCGTGGGCAGGGCGGCCAGGGCCACCGATGAGCCCAGTGCTTTGAGAAAGGGGCGCTTTTGCATGCTTGTCTCCTGAGTATCGCCAGCCGGAACGGCATGGCGTTGGGGTGATTATTCGGGCGCCGGCGCTGTCGCTGATCAGGGCTATCCCGTAGCCGTGCTGCCCTGTCCCCTGCTTGGGCTTCGTATCTCGCGATGGGCCGTACAGCGCTATTGCTCTGTACGCTCCGTCTGAAAGCCGCTACATTGGGCAGGTGCTGCCAAGTGGGATGCAGCCCTGCAGGTACTTTTTTCGTACATTTTTATTCCATCAGGAGAGATCGATATGAACGCACCGACCGAAAGCGGTCTCAAGAGCCGCTACGACGCCACCGACCTGATCACCCAGGAGGTGCTCAAGCGCTACGAGGCCACCCCGGACCCTCGCCTGCGCGAGATCATGCTGTCCTTCATTCGCCACCTGCACTCCTTCGCCAAGGAGGTCAAGCTCACGTCCAATGAGTGGCTGTATGCGATGAATCTTCTCGAGGAAACCGGCAAGTGGTGCGGGCCCGGGCGCAATGAGTTCATCATCTTCTCCGACGCCATGGGCCTGTCCATGTTGACGGTCACGCAAGACTATCCGCGCCCAGAGCACAGCACCGAGCCGACACTGGTGGGCCCCTTCTTGCTGGAGAACGCACCTGAGTTTGCTTTGGGCACCGACATCAGTGGCGGTGCGCAGGGCACGCCCATGTACGCGCAGGGCACGGTCCGCGATGTCGATGGCAAGCCTCTGGCTAACGCCAAGATCGACGTCTGGCATTCGGACGACCGGGGTCTGTATGACGTGCAGCAAGATTTGGAGACCAATGGTCCCTGGGCGCGCGCAGTGCTCACCACCGATGCCAATGGCCAGTACCGCTTCTGGTCGGTCATGCCGGTGGACTATCCGGTGCCCCAGGAAGGCACGGCCATCATCATGCTGAGCAACACCACTGGACGCAGCTGGCGTCCGGCGCATTTGCACTTCCGCATCCAGGCCGAAGGCCAGCGCGCTTTGGTGACCCATATCTTTGACCGCAACAGCAAGAACCTCGATGCCGACGCCGTCTTTGGTGTGCGCCCCTCGCTGATTGCAGATTTCGTGCATCAACAGCCTGGCACCGCTCCTGATGGCAAGGCGATGGACCGTGATTTCTTCACCCTCGACTATGACTTCGTGATGGTTCCAGCCTGAGTGCGACTGCGGCCGTGAGGCCACTTCGCTCCAGCGACCGCTGCAGCCCCGCAGGCAGGCTCTTCCTGCCCGGCGCCTGCAGCGGTTTTTTTATGGGCCTATCACTGCGATGACCGCCGTGCCTTGTCATAGAAGTTACCCTTTTGGTATATTCAGGTTTCGGTATTTTGTATTTAGTTTCGATTTTTCGAAAATAACCGGAATCTCTCCATGACCTTCTCCCTCTACCGCGCCAGCCGCAGACTGCTGGCCCTCGGTCTCGCCGCAGTGGCCGTATTCGTACCGAGCGCCCAGGCGCAAAACTATCCCGATCGGTCGGTGCGTCTGGTGGTCGGCTTTGCCCCGGGCGGCTCCGATATTTCCGGCCGCATCATTGCGCAAAAACTCTCGGGGCTCTGGGGCCAGAGCGTCGTGGTGGACAACAAGCCGGGCGCAGGCGGCAATATCGGCGCCGACATCGTCGCTAAAGCGGCACCCGACGGCTACACCCTGCTGCTGACGGTCAATTCCTACACCATCAACACCGTGGTCTACCGTAACCTGAGTTGGGATCTGCAGCGCGATTTCGAGCCGCTGGGTCGCTACGCCATCTCGCCCATGGTGGTGGTGGTCAACGAGCAATTGCCGGTCAAGACCATGGGCGAATTGCTGGCCTATGCCAAGGCCAACCCGGGCAAGCTCAACTACGGTACCGCCGGGCCGGGGTCAGCACCGCACCTGTCGACCGAGCAGTTTGCCCACCAGTTGGGCCTGTCGATGACGCACATCCCCTACAAAGGCTCGGCACCCTCGGTGCAGGCCCTGCTGGCCAACGAGGTGCAGCTGTCGTTTGGCGCGCAGTCGGCCTTTGATGCCTTCATCAAGTCCGGCAAGCTGCGTTCGCTGGCGGTAACCACCGCCAAGCGCCAGGATGCTCTGCCGGGTTTGCCCACCATCAAGGAGTCGCTGGGCATCGATTTCGATACCGACATCTGGTACGGGCTGATGGCGCCGGCCAAAACGCCTGCGGCCATCGTCAAGAAAGTCAGCGAAGACCTGCAGAAAGTGCTGGCGGACCCGGATACCCAAAACCGGCTGCGCAATGCTGGTGTGGTGCCGGACTACATGAACGCACAGGACATGGGCCGCCTGATCCAGCGCGATGTAGCTCGCTGGCGCGAGGTGGCCCAGCGCATCAAACTCACGCTCGATTGATCCCGGGGGCCCTACGGCCCTTTCCCGCTTAAGCCACAGACACCCGCAATTCCTGTGCGCCGCTCAGGCGCCAGCTCACTTCGCTGGGGCTGCTTGGGAACTGTGTCTTGACCAGACTGCCGGTGGTGATGACGTCGCCTTTGCGCAGGCCATGGCCGCGCGCTTGCAGGTGGTTGGCCAGCCAGGCCAGGGCGTCCAGTGGATGCCCCAGCACATCGCTGCCGGCACCGCGTCCGACTTCTTTACCGTTGATCAGGGCCACGCCGGCGATCTTGTCGAGCCGCTGTAAGTCCATGCCCGCCAGTGGCTCGCCCAGTACCAGGCCTGCATTCCAGGCGTTGTCTGCGATCAGCGTCAGGATGTGCTGGCCCAGCGTGCTGTAGTCGGCCTTGCGGTCGTCAACCACCTCCAGCGCCGGCTGCGCCTGCAGCACATGGTCGGCAATGCGGCGGTCCCAGGGCACACTGGCCGGCGGCAGGTCATCTGCCATGACAAAGGCAATTTCGAATTCAAGCGCCAGGCGCCCGTAGTCTTGCGCGCGCAGCACGCAGGGGCCGCGCTGCACCAGCGCGCCCAGCAAGCGGCCGCTGATGCTGTCGCCATAGCCAACCATGGTTTGCATGGCCGCTGTGGTCAGGGCGATTTTGTAGCCTGCGCAGGTGGTGGACAGCGCCTCGCATTGGAGCTCGACCCAGACGGCCTGGACGGCATAAGCAGTGTGGGCGTCGGGCAATGGGGCCGGCTGCTTTAAGCCGTCGAAGCCTTCGCCCTGGTGGTGCTGGCGCTGCAGCTGCGCAGCCGCTTGGCGCAGCTGGTCTTCGGTCCAGGCCACGGCTATCAGCCGGCCTCGGCGATTTGCCGCAGCGCCCGCTCAAAGACCGCGCTGGGCTGACCGCCCGAGATCAGGTGGCGGTCGTTGATGATGACGGCCGGAACGGAATGGATGCCGGCGGCGTGGTAGCGCGCCTGGCTGTCGCGCACCTCCTGGGCGTAGGCGTCGCTGCTGAGGATTTGCTCGGCGGCAAGGCGGTCCAGCCCGGCTTGGTCGGCCGCTGTTAGCAAAGTGTCGGGCTGGTCCATGGCGGCCCGCTCGCCGTGGCAGGCCTGGAGCAGGGCCCGCTTCAGGGCTGCTTGCTGCCCGGGGTGTTCAAGCCCTGCCCACATCAGCAGCCGGTGTGCGTCAAAGGTGTTGTAGATGCGGGCCCGGCCCTGGCTGTTGAATTCAAAGCCAACTTCCACCCCCCGCTGACTTATGTTCTCGCGGATCTGGGCCTGCTGCTCAGGCGTCGATCCATATTTTTCAGTGAGGTGCTCGCCCAGGTCCTGTCCGCCTGGTCCCATCTGGGGGTTCAGTTCGAAGGGCAGGAAGTGCAGGGTGGCGCTGATATCGGGCTGCACCCGTGCCAGCGCCTGCTGCAGTGCGCCCAGCCCCACGGCGCACCAGGGGCAGGAAACGTCAGAGACGAAGTCGATTTTCAGTTCAGTGGTCATGGTGGTCAGTGGCTAAGGGCTGGGCAGGCCTTGATGGTAGCGCCTGCGCCGCCACCGCCTGGTTCACTGGCCTGGCGCCTGGGCAAGCCCCCGGAGTTTGGGCCCAGTCAGGTGGGGCTTGCTCGACCTGCATCAAGCTGTCGGCCATGGACCAGAAAACTCGATCGTCGCCCAGGCGCTGGTTGCTCGGCGATCTGGCCTGCGTACTTGTTCAGCCGTCCGGTGGCCTGACTGGACTGCACCGCCCTAGAGCGAGAGAATGTCGCGCGTTTCGCGCAGGTACAGTCGGCCGTCGGCGACGTCGGTGACATGAACCTCGTGGCGGACGTAGCGCCGTTCGCGCTTGACGAATTTATCGATCGCCCGAGTGGTGATACGCACGGTGGCACCGACCGGAATCGGCTCGATGATCTCCGAATCGTGGAAGGTGTGAATGGAGCCGATCGCAAAGGGCTTGGTGTGGTCAAACTGCACCGACAGCACAAAATGCGAGACCAGCAGCGGCGGCACGATGGCCGGACCGAAAGGCGACTCGCCTTCGATGTTCCAGGTGTTCATGCGCCAGCCTTCGTACCAGGGGTTGTAGTCCTCGACCGCATCGGCGTAGAGGATGACCAATTCGGGTGTGATGTGCAGATCCCGGGAGAGCTCGTCGCCGATGCCCACCATGTCCCAGTAGGTCTGAGACTTCGAATCGAGGGTGCCGACAAAATCGCGCACCTGCTGGATCTGGATCTCGGTCATCGGCATCAGTTCGTCTGTACGGACGGTGCTTGAGTTCATGATCTGTCCTGTTTGAGGGTGTGCTGGGGGATGCCGATCAAACGCCGACGTCGACTTCGATCCAGCCTACCGTTTTCTTGTCGCCGGCTTCGTTGTCGGCCCAGACCTCGACTTTGAAGCGATAGCCCTTGCCCTTGGGCGTCTTTTCGCTGACCACGCCGTGGGTGGTGATCACCTCATTGGCCAGGGTTGAGGCCACGTATTTGCAGACGATGCGGGCGTTCCTGAACACATGGGCGCCAAAGTGGTTGACGCACATTTCGGCAATGTAGGCGCTGGACATCTCGCCAGTTTGTATCGGTGCCTTCAGCCCGGTTTGCGCCGCGTACACCGGGTCCCAATGGTTGGGGTTGAAGCGGCCCCACAGCCGCGAGCCCATGAGTTGAATCGCGGCTTTCTTCTTGACGCCGATCAGACGGTGCCCGACCGGGGTGTCGATGGTGATCAGCCCTTGTGCGGGCCGGCCCTGGATGAGGCTGTGAGTCTGTGTCATGGCTTGTGGATAGGTCGGTGATTCGCGCTTAGCAGCGCAGCAGTTGGGCTGGATCAGGCCGCGCGCTCGAGTGATTGCGCGGCGATTTGCGCAAGCAGGAATTTGCGAGCCCGGCCCGAAGGTGTCGCGGGGATGTCCTGGGCCTGGATGCGCAGCACATGGCGTGGCACTTTGAACCGGGCCACGCGTGCACTGCAAAAGTCAATCAGTTCCTGATCGGTCACTGGGACGTCTTCGCGCAGGACCACGAACACCACGCCGATCTCGCCCATGCGCTCGTCGGGCAGGGGCACCACATGGGCCTGCAGCACCGCCGGGTGTGTGACCAGCAGGTCTTCCACTTCGGTGGGCATGACCAGCTCGCCCCCGCAGCGGTAGGACTCTTTGCGCCGACCGACCAGCAGCAGGTAGTCGTCGGCGTCGATACGCCCTAGGTCACCGGTGCGCAGCCAGCCGTCGGCCGTGAAGGCCTCGGCGGTGGCCTCGGGCTTGTTGTAGTAGCCACGGGTCACGCCCGGGCCTTTGGCCAGCAATTCGCCGACCTCGCCCCGCGGCAGGTCCTGCCCGCTCTCCGGGTCCGCCACCCGATACACCACCAGCCGGCCTCCCAGAGCCGGATCGCCGGCTGGTCCGACATCGCGCAGTCGGCCATTGGTGTTGAGCAGGCGCTCGAAGGGGTCGTCCGGCCGCGTCACGGTGCTCGAGGCGGTGACTTCGGTCATGCCGTAGCCGGTGGTCAGCTCCTTCGGCGCAAATTGCTCGTAGATCTCTTTCCAGATGTAGGCCGGTGATCGGCCCCCTGAGGAAATCATGGAATGCAGGCTGGGCAGGGCGCGCCTGCGCTTTTTTTGTTCGTCGATCAGCGCCAGCGTCATGGTCGGAATCAGCAGCACGTCTGTGGCCTGGTGGCGCTCGATGCCATCGAGCGTATCGGCCGCGTCAAACTTGAGCTGAGGCACGATGGAGCCGCCGACAAAAAGCGCCGCCAGCATGCCTTCCACATAGCCGTAGACGTGGTACATCGGCAGCGAAAACAAGATGCGGCGACCGTCTTCAAAGGCGCGGGCCCAGGTGCTGCCGAAGGCCGTGCGCAGCATCATGTCGTGGCTGATGATCACGCCCTTGGGCGAGCCGGTGGTGCCCGAGGTGTAGATGATGTCGCAGGGGCTGTGTGGTCCTGGGTGCTCGAAGGCCGGCACAGCCGGAGCATCCCGGCCGAAGTCGGCCAGCGCGGTGGCCTTCGCCGGCAGGGGCTGGCCATCGGTGGGAAGCACCACCACCTGCTTAAGCCGTGGGAAGGCCGGCCCGCCGCCGTGCTCGACCCATCCGGGAGCCAGCTCGTCCAGGCTCTGCAGGTAGTCCAGCCCGCGAAAGCGGTTCATGGTGATTAGCAGCACCGCATCGGACTGCTTGAGCACATAGCCGATTTCGTCGCGCCGATTGAGAAAGTTGATCGGCACGGTGACCGCGCCGACGCGGGCAATCGCGATCTTGCAGGCCACGAACTCGCATTGGTTGCCTAGCAGCAGGGCCACATGGTCGCCGGGCTTGACGCCGGCAGCCCACAGACCCGCAGCCAGGCGCTCAGACCAGGCTTTGATGTCGCTGTAAGTCCAGCTGCGCTCGTCGGTGACCACGAATGGGCGCTCAGGGAATTGGACGCTGATGTGGTCGAAGAGCTGATCAAGGCTGCGCTCCTGCCAGGGCGCAAAGCGCTGTTGCAGGAAGGCCTGCCGCTGGCCCACGTTGGGCAAGCCTGCAAGGCGCTGCGGTGGGGTTTCGGGCGACGTCATGGCAGGTTGATTTTGGCTGGCTGGACTTGTTGGAGCTCAGTATACTACTGGTCAGTAGAAACGGCTACTTATCTGTAAGATCGCCGGCTTTCCGGGGTCACAGTTCCTGCCGGTGTAGGCGGTCGCTGGCGGAGGTGGGCATAAAATTGCCCAGGATCAGTTGGAGTGTGAACAGCGTCCATGCCCTTGTTGGGGGTGGCTGTGTCGCCGCTGCGCTTGAGTTTGTGCGCTCGTTTGGGCGCCTTTTCATTTTTGTGGGTCGTTAAAGGAGGCCAGGGATGGCAATCAATCGTGTGGGGGTGATCGGTTCAGGCACCATGGGCAATGGCATCGCGCAAATTTGCGCGGCAGCAGGCCTGGGTGTGGTCATGGTCGATGTGTCCCAGGCCGCGCTCGAGCGCGGTGTCAAAACCATCAGCGGCAGTCTGGACCGGCAGGTGCGCAAGGGCACCCTGGACGAGCTGGGCAAGAAGGCGGTGCTCGATCGCATCACCAGCACCACCGCTTATGAGGATCTGCGGGGCGTGGACCTGGTCATCGAGGCGGCCACCGAGCGCCGTGAGCTCAAGCTGAGCATCCTCAAGCAGATTGAGGCCCTGGTCGGCCCGGAGGTGGTCATTGCCACCAACACCTCGTCCATTTCCATCACCGAGCTGGCTGCAGCGCTGGGTAAATCGGATCGCTTCATTGGCACCCATTTCTTCAATCCAGTGCCGGTCATGGGCCTGCTGGAGTTGATCCGCGGTCTGCAGACCTCTGATGAAACCCATCAGGCCATGCTGGCTTTCGCCACCCAGGTGGGCAAGACTGCAGTGACCGCCCGCAATGCGCCTGGCTTTGTGGTCAATCGCATTTTGGTGCCGATGATCAATGAGGCGATTTTTGTCTTGCAGGAGGGCCTGGCCTCGGCCGAGGACATCGACGCGGGCATGAAGCTGGGTTGCAATCATCCGATCGGCCCGCTGGCCCTGGCCGACATGATCGGGCTGGACACCCTGCTGGCGGTGATGGATGTGTTCTACGAGGGCTTTAACGACTCCAAGTACCGGCCGGCGCCTCTGCTCAAGGAAATGGTGGCTGCGGGCTGGCTGGGTCGCAAGAGCGGCCGCGGCTTCTACCACTACTGAGACCGCCCGACCTGCCTCCGCGCTGCGGGGAGCAGGTCTTTTTTGGCTGGCACGCTACTGATGCGTATGCTATTCTACTGACTAGAAAATTCAGATAAATTTTGCAGCGACGACTCGCTGCAGGCCTGGGGGCATGTCTTGAACAGTGTGGATGTGGTCGTTATCGGCGCGGGCTTTGCCGGCTTGCGCGCGCTTCATACCTTGCGGGGCATGGGCAAGCAGGTGGTGGTGCTCGAGGCCAGCGCGGACGTCGGCGGCGTCTGGCATCACAACGGCTATCCTGGGGCGCGCTGCGATGTGGAGAGTTACGACTACTCCTACAGCTTCTCGCCCGAGCTTGAGCAGGAGTGGCGATGGAGCGAGCGTTATGCCACCCAGCCGGAAATCCTGCGCTACATCCACCATGTGGTCGAACGCTTTGACCTGCGGCGCGACATCCGCTTCAACACCCGCATGCGCGGTGCTCGCTATGACGAGGAGCAGGCGCTGTGGCTGATCACGGCCGAGGATGGTGGGCAGTGGCAGGCGCGCTACCTGCTGATGTGTGTGGGTCAGCTGTCGACCACCAAGGCACCGAGTTTCGCGGGTCAGGAAAAATTCACCGGGCGCATCATTCACAGTGGCTTGTGGCCCAAGGAGCCGGTGTCTTTCGCCGGCCAGCGGGTGGGCATCATAGGCACGGGATCGTCGGGCATGCAGATGACGCCGATCGTTGCGCAGCAGGCCGAGCATCTGACGGTATTTCAGCGCACGCCCAACTACAGCATCGCATCGGCCAATGCACCGGTGTCTGACGAAGAAGATCAGCGCGTCAAGGCCAGCTATCGGGCCCGCCGCGAGCAGGCCTGGAATTCGCCCAGCGGCCTGGGCTTCATGCCGAACAAGCAGTCGGCGCTGCAGGCCACGCCGCAGGAGCGCGAGCAGGCCTATGAGGCTGCATGGAACCGGCTGGGCTTTGGCTTTGCGCTGGCTTATTACGACATCCTGCTCGATCAGGCCGCCAATGACACTGCAGCCGACTTCATCCGGCGCAAGATCGCCGCGTTGGTCAAGGACCCGGTGGTGCGCGACAAGCTCACGCCCAGAGGCCATCCCTTTGGCGCCCGCAGACCGTCGGTGGACAGCGGCTACTTTCAGGCCTTCAACCGAGCCAATGTGGAATTGGCAGATGTGCGGGAGGCGCCGATTGTTGAGTTCACCGCTACCGGCCTGCGCACCCAGGCCAAGCACCATGAACTGGACATGGTCATTTTCGCCACCGGCTTCGATGCCTTCACCGGCTCCTTGCTCAAGCCCGAGATCGTGGGCCGGGGCGGCATGACGCTCGGGGAAAAGTGGGCACAGGGGCCGGTCACGCAGCTGGGTGTGGCTGTGGCCGATTTCCCGAATCTGTTCATTGTGGTCGGTCCGGGCAGCCCTTCGCTGCTGAGCAATGTGCTGGTCTCGACCGAAGAGCAGATCGACTGGTTGGCACAGCTGCTGCGGCACATGGACGACAGCGGTGCGCTGGAGTTTGAGGCGACCCACGCGGCCGAGCGCGACTGGGTGGCGCATGTGAACCAGCGAGCGCGGGAAACGCTCTACCTGAGCACCGACTCTTACTACAACGGCGCCGAGGTCGCAGGCAAGCCCCGGGTCTTCATGCCGTATTCGGGCGGGGTGCGCGGCTACCGGCGCTTGTTGCAAAACTGCGTGGCCCGAGGCTACGAGGGATTCGAATTGAGGAACCAGCCCCTGGGCACGAGGAGTACATCATGAAAATCGATTTTTCGGGCCAGGTGGCGGTGGTGACAGGCGCCGGCGGTGGTATCGGTCTGGCAGTGTCACTGCTGCTGGCAGAACTCGGTGCCAAGGTGCTGGCGGTCGACCGCAGCCAGGAGATGGCCGATTCGGCTTTGGCGCAGTTGCGGGCGGCTGGTGCCGTGGCCGAGGCGGCGGTGGCCGACGTGCGTCAGGCGCAGGATGTACAAGCTTATGTGGCCCAGGCGCTCGATTCCTGGGGTCGGATTGATATTTTGATGAACAACGCCGGCTGGCAAGGCCAGGTCAGGCCCCTGATCGATTACCCCGAGGAGGTGTTCGACGAGGTGATGGCGGTCAACGTCAAGGGCGTCTTTCTCGGCCTCAAGCATGTGCTGCCGGTGATGGTGGCCCAGGGTAAGGGTGCGGTGGTCAATACCGCCTCGCTGGCCGCGCACATTGGCACCCGCCATCTGGCACCTTACACCGCGAGCAAGCATGCGGTGCTGGGCCTGACCAAAACCTCGGCGCTGGAGGTGGCGCGCAAGGGCGTGCGGGTCAACGCGGTATGCCCTGGCCCGGTGGACACGCCCATGATTCGCGCCGTGGAGGAGGGGCAGGCTGGCGGCGATCCGCAGGCGCTGCAGGCGCTCAAGGCTCAGCGCCTGGCCATGGTGCCCGATGGACGCTATGCCAGCGCCCGCGAGGTGGCACAGCTGATGGTTTATCTGGCCAGCGATTGGTCCAGTCACATCACCGGCGAGGGCGTACACATCAATGGCGGACAGTATTCCTGATGTGAGGATCCGGCCTGTGTTTCGATCGCGTTCCAGGAGCTGCCAGGCCCGGGGGGTAGACTTATGAGCATGCTGAAGTTCCAAAAACCCAGGCCGCTTTCGCGCAGCGCCAGTGCGCGCTCTGGCCGGCGCAGTGCGGTCGATGCGACGGTGCCCGAAGACATCCGCGACGCGGTCTGGCGCCTCAAGAGTGAGCGTATCGTCGCTGCGGCGGTCGAGCTGTTTTACAAGCAAGGCTATACCAAGACCACACTCGATCAGGTGGCCGAGGCGATCAGCGTCACCAAGCCCTTTATCTACTCGCACTTTAAATCCAAGAATGATTTGCTGGCCGAGATCTGCTCGCGCGCGATCCGTGTTTCTCACGAGGCCCTCAACCGGGTGTTTGCTGCCGATATCTCGCCCACCGAAAAGCTCTACACGATCGCTCGCGACTTCATGCTGACGGTGTTGCAGCACCAGGCGCATGCGGTGATCTATAGCCGCGAGGAAAAGGAGTTGGCGCCCGAAGACCGTGATTCGATCAACGCGTTGCGCCGTGGCTTCGACCGCCGCTTTTCTGCCCTGCTCGAAGAAGGCGTGGCCAGCGGTGAATTCACGGTCGATGATGTGCCCTTGACCGCCCTGGCCATCGGCGGCATCGTGGGCTGGGCGCCGGTGTGGTATCGGCCCGGCGGACGCCTGAGTCAGATCGAGGCGTCGGAGAGGGTCGCCGTGCTGGTGCTGGCCATGGTGCAAGCCAAGAGTCTCAAAAAGCGCAAGCCCAAGGGCCTGCTTCCTGTTCCGGCAGAGTTGCGGGCCTGAGCGTTTGATCGCTTGAGCGCCTGAGCGCCTGAGCGCCCAAGCCGCTGGGCTGATCAGCTGCCCAGATAGGCAGCAATCACGGCCGGATCGTTTTGCACCTGCGCTGGCGTGCCCTCGGCGATTTTGCGGCCGAAATCAAGGACCACGATCTTGTCGGAGATGTCCATGATCACCGGCACGTCATGTTCGACCAGCAAGAAGGTGACTCCCATTTCGGCGCGTACCCGTTTGATCAGCTCGGTCATGACGTCTTTTTCAGCGCTGCTCATGCCGGCCATGGGTTCGTCGAGCAGCACCAGCCTGGCTTTTTGCATCAGGGCCCGACCGAATTCAAGTTGCTTCTGACGGCCATAGGACAGCTCGCCGGGGAGCTGGTCGGCGGTCTCGGTCAAGCCTAGGTAATCGAGCACGGTGTAGGCGGCCTCCAGGCCTTCGCGTTTTTCCCGCCGCGCCTGGGGGCTCATGAAGGCGCCCTGCAACACACCAGAGCGGCCTTGCAGATAGGTCCCCACCAGCAAGTTGTCGATCACGCTCAAGCCGCCGAACAAGGCCAGATTTTGAAAGGTGCGGGCGATGCCGTGGCGCGCCACGACGTGGGCCGCACGTGCGGTGATGTCTTGCCCGTCAAAATGCACCTGCCCGCCGGTGGGCGTGTACATCCCGGTGACGCAGTTGAACAAGGTGGTCTTGCCTGCGCCGTTGGGCCCCATCAGTGAGGTGATGGAGCCAGCGGCCACGTCAAAGCTGACCCGGTCCAGTGCGGTGAGCCCCTGAAACTGCATCAAGAGATCACGAACCCCGAGTAGATTCTGGCTCATGCAGCACCTCCTTCCTTGGCCACGCCCAGGTAGGATTCACGCACCAGGTCACTGTTGGCGACGTCTTGCGCGCTGCCCGATAAGGTGATGCGGCCTCGCTCGAGCACATAGGCGGTGGTTGCAAAATCGAGGGCCAGTCGGGCGTTTTGCTCGACCACCAGGATGGATGCGCCCAGGGTCTCGCCGACCAGTTTGAGCTGCTTGTAAATCGCGCTGACAATCAGCGGCGCCAGCCCTAAGGAGAGTTCGTCGACCAGCAGCAGCCGCGGCCGGGTCACCAGGGCGCGGCCTAAAGCCAGCATCTGCTGTTCGCCGCCGGACAGCCAGCCTGCCGCTTGGGTTCTGCGCTCGAGCAAACGTGGGAACAATTCATACACCGCGTCCATGCGCTCCTTCTCGGTGGACTTGGGCAGCACTGCCGCGCCCACGCGCAGGTTTTCTTCGACGGTCAGTTGCTTGAAGACCAGCCGGCCTTCGGGCACCTGGCCTAGGCCCATGCGCACCAATTTGTGCGAAGGCAGGCCCAAGACTGACTGCCCGTCCATGCTGATGCTGCCGCCGGTGATCTGTCCGTTGTGCAAGGGCAGCAGGCCCGAGACGGCGCGGATCATGGTGGTCTTGCCGGCGCCGTTGGCCCCCAGCAGCGCGACGATGCCCCCCTTGGGGATGGTCAGGTTCACCCCGTCCAGGGCAAAGCCTTTGCGGGCGTAGCGCACCGACAGGTCGCGCAGTTCCAGTGCGTGGCTCATGAGCGGCTCCACCATGTGGCTAGACGGGCTTTGAGTCGGGTGGCCATGCCGGCAATGCCCCAGGGCGCAAAAATCAGCAGCACGATGACCAGCATGCCAAAGATGGCTTGCACCAATTGCGGCTTGTGGTCGACCAGCACGCTGCGCAGCAGACCGGTGGTGTCGCCCGCCTGTGCAGTCAGGCCAGTGATGATGGAAGGCAGCAGCAGCCAGACAGCGGCGCCGATCACCGCACCGGGCAGCGAGCCCATGCCGCCAATGATGATCATGGCGATGAACTGGATGGCAAATTGAATGCCGAAAAATTCCGAGGTGACGTTGCTCAGGTAGTAAGCGTAGAGTGCCCCGCCGACCGCCGCAATGGCCGAGCTCAAGGCAAAGGCCTTGAGCCTGAGAAAGCGCACGTCAATGCCGTTGGCCGTGGCCGCCAGTTCATGGTCGCGCATGGCCTGCATGGCCCGACCTTCTCGGGTGCGCAGGCTGTTGCGCAGCAGCCAGTAAATCAAAATGACCAGGGGCAGCAGGAAGAAGTACCAGCGCATGGGCGTACTCAGTGTCCAGGCCCCCAGCATGGCATTCTTGTAAGGGACACCCACCACATCGAAGAACTTGAACTGGTACTCCATGAAGGTAAAAACCACCAAGTAATGCACTGCGAATGTCGACAGCACGAAGTACAGCCCGCGCACCCGCAGTGAGGGCAGGCCGGCCAGCAGCCCGGCCAGGGCACCACACAGGCCGGCTGCGATCAGGACCAGGGGAAACGGCCAGCCCCACTGCGAGCCTGTGATGGCTGCCGTCATGGCGCCGACCGCGTAAAAAGCCGCATGGCCTATGGAAATCAGACCGGCTGAGCCGGTCAGGTAATTGAGCGACAGGGCGCCGAGCATGGTGATCAGCATCAGATTGACCTGACTCAGGCCTATGTTGAGCAGCATCATGTTTGACAAGCGGAAACCGAAGATTTGTCGCTCGGTCAGCAAGATGGGCAGGTACAGCAGCGCGGCTGCCGCCAGCGCCCACCAGAGCCAGCGCCAGGGGGAGGAGGCCGCCGCGCGCGGCAGGCCAGTTCGAAGGGCGGTCGCAGTCATGTTGTAGGAGGCTCGAAGAGGAAATCAGACACGGCCGAGTTCGCGCTGGCCGAACAGGCCCCAGGGGCGAACCATGAGGATCATCAGCAGCAGCGTGTAAACCACGATGTCGCTGGACTTGGGCGAGATATAGGTGGCCGACATCTGCTCGATCAGGCCGACCAGCAGGCCGCCGATGATGGCGCCCGGAATGCTCTGCATGCCGCCGATCACCACCGCGGGCAATGCCAGCAGGCCAATGTGCTCGAGCTCGGTCGAGACGATCTGCAGCTGCCCCAGAAACAGGCCTCCGATGGCCGCCAGCGAAGCGCCGATGGCCCAGGCCAGCCGGTTCATCACCTTGACGTTGACCCCCGACACCAGGGCGGCCTCATGGCCGTCGGCGGTGGCGCGCATGAGCAGACCGATGGAGGTGAATTTGAAAAAGGCACCAAAGGCGGCCATGCACAGCCAGCTCACGCCGGCGGCCACCAGGTGCAACTGCGAGACCCGCACATCACCGATGAGAAAGATGCCGGTGGGCATGGGCGTGCTCAGGGTGCGCGCCTGCACACCGTAGAAAATTTCAATGACTGCCCGCATCACGATGGACAGGGCAATCGTCAGCATGATCACCGACAGCATAGGCCGGCCCGACAGGGGCTGAATCAGCACGATGTGGATGATCACACCCAGGGCCGCTGCAGCGGCAATGATGGCTGCTACCGCGATGGGAAAAGGCAGGCCCAGCAAGGTGATGGTGGTGACGGCGAAATAGGCGCCAAAAGCCACAAACATCCCCTGGGCGAAGTTGAAGACGTCGGTGGCCTTAAACACCACCGCAAAACCCAGGGCCACCAGTCCATAGATGCTGCCGAGCGCAATGCCACTGAGGAGAACTTGTATGAACATGGTGAGGTGACCCTGGTTTGGCTGATTACTTCATGTATTTTTCGTAGTCGGCGAATTCGCCGAACGAGACATACCTCTTGGCACCATAGTCATAGCCGATCATGCGAAAACGCGAAGGCCCGGCATGGTCGGTGGGGGTAAAGACGATGGGCGCTGCCAGTCCGTTGCTGTTGACGGTAAAGCCCTTGTTCATGGCTTCAACCAGCTTAGCGCGGGTCGGTTGGGGTCCTGCCAGTTGCAGCGCTTGCGCGGCCATCTGTCCGACCACCCAGCCAGCGACATAGTTGATATCTTCCTTCATGGCGCTGTGGTTGTACTTATCGGCCGCTGCCATCATCTCGCGGTTGCCGGCCGACTGGTCGGCGCCACCGGGGGTAAAGCAGCTGATCACGTTGTAGTTGGCACCGGCATCAGGCCCAATGGCTGCATAAATTTGCGGCGACAGCAGGTAGGAAATGCCGAAAGCAGGGATCTTCAGCCCGTACTGTTGCATGGCCTTCATGGTCAGGATGGAGGTGTTGCCTACGCCGTAAATGGTGATGAAGTCAGGCTTTTGCTTGATGATTTCCAGCACCTGCGGCGTGACGTCGGCGGCGGTGATCTTCATGGTCACCAGCGACGAGGTACCGCCATACTTTTTGACCGCGTCGGCGATGAATTGGGCGTATTCCACGCCGCCCGCGCTCTCGATCGAGACCACCATGACTTTCGGGCTCTTGACCTTGAGTTTCTCGGTCATGTAGCCGACGCCGGCCTTGGCCATTTCAGGGTAGGTACAAAAGCCGCCATAGACCAGTGGGGAGGTTGGCTCGGACAGTGGCTTGGTGTGGGTATAGGTGCCGACGATGGGGATATTGCCGCCACGGATGGTCGGTGCCAGCGAAACCTGGGAGCTCGACGAGCCCATACCCGAGATGGCGAGCACCGGTGTCTGGGTACTCAGCTTCTCGTAGTTGATCTTGTCTTGCGCTGGGTTGAAGCGGCTGTCTTCGGCCAGCACATTGATGCGTCGCCCGTTGACACCGCCGCGCTCATTGAGGGCGCGCATATAGGCCTGAAAGCCATTGGTCCAGATGCCCTGTGAGCCCGAAGCGGGGCCGCTCAGGTCCATCATCACGCCCCAGTCGATGCGGTCTTTGTAGACGCCTTCAGACGGCGATTCGAATTGGGCCTGCGCGCTCAGGGCCAGAGTGCCTGCGGCCAGTGCCATCAGCAGGCGTTTGCGCAGGGGTCCGCGCTGTTCAGCTTTTTTGTCTTGCATGAGATCTCCTCTCGGGTTGATAAAGTGGCGTGAATCGTCGGACGGCTGTGGGGTCACAGCCTGTCCAAGCGTGAGAGCCCCTTAGCGGCCAGCCACGGCCTGGGGGCGGGAAAAATTGAAGCCTTCATAGCCTTTTTTGACCACCTCCTGACAATGCGAAGCGTAGGTGGAAAAGCCGCCGATATAAGGCAGGAAAACCCGGGGTTTGCCGGGAATATTGGCCCCCATGTACCAGGAATTGGCGCTAACAAACAAAGTGCCGTTGGCCACTTCTTGCACATGCTTGACCCATTGGTCCTGAGCCGCCTGCTGAGGGTCGATTCGGGTATGGCCATGCTGGTCCATATAGGCCAGACAGTCGGCGATCCACTCGACATGCTGCTCGATCGAGACAATCACATTGGTCAGGATCGATGGGCTGCCCGGCCCGGTGATGGTGAAAAGGTTGGGAAAGCCCGCCGTCATCAGGCCCAGGTAGGAGGTGGGGCCCGATTGCCACAGCTGTTTGAAGGTCTTGCCCTGTTCGCCGACCAGGTTCAGCCGCTCAAGGGCGCCGGTGACCGCGTCATAGCCGGTGGCAAATATCATGGCGTCGAGTTCGTAGCGGCTCTCGCGGGTGATGGCGGCGCCGTCGTCGAAGCGTTCGATCGGCGTACTGCGAAGATCGACCAGCTTGACGTTGGGCAGGTTGTAGGTTTGGTAGTAGCCGGTGTCCACGCAGATGCGCTTGGTGCCTATGCCGTGATCATGCGGCAGCAGCTTTTCGGCTACGCCCGGGTTTTGAACCAGCTGTCGGATCTTGCCGCGCACGAAGTCGCTGAGCAGCTCGTTGGATTGCCGGTTGATAAAGGTGTCGTTGAAGGAGTGCGCAAAATTGGTGCCGCCCTTGCGCCAGCGGCGCTCCATTTCTTCGGCGCGGGCTTCGTCGCTCATCTCCAGCGCCGACTGGGTGCCGTATTCGTACATGATGCCCGAGCGAGTGTTGCGCGCCTGCTCGCGGTACTTGGGGTAATTGTCGAGCCAGTCTTGTTGATGGGCTGGATCGATCGGGCCGTTCCAGGCCGGCACGCTGAAGTTGGGCGTGCGCTGGAACACATAGAGTTCCTTGGCCTGCTTGGCCAGCTGCGGAATGGCCTGTATGCCCGAGGAGCCGGTGCCCATGACGCCCACACGCAAGCCGCTGAAGTCCACCGGCTCCTTGGGCCAGCGACCGGTGTGATACGTGCGGCCCTTGAAGCCATCGAGTCCTTCGATGGCCGGCAGGCGCGACTCGGAAAGGCAGCCAGTGGCGGTAATCAGAATGTTGCAGGTGACCTCCTGGCCCTGCTCGGTGCGCACCAGCCAGCGCTGCTCGTCAGCCAGCCACTGTCCACCGCTGACTTTGGAGTTCAGGCTGATGTCACGGCGCAGGTCGAAGCGGTCGGCCACATGGTTGATGTAGCGCAGAATTTCCGCCTGCGCGGGATAGCGCTCGGTCCACTTCCATTCCTGCTGCAACTCGGGCGACCAAGAGTAGGAATACTGCATGCTGTCGACGTCGCAGCGGGCGCCGGGGTAGCAGTTCCAAAACCAGGTGCCGCCAACGCCGTCGCCGGCCTCAAAAACATGCGCGCGCCGGCCCAGCAGGCGCAAGCGGTGCAGCATGTACAGGCCGGCAAAACCGGCGCCGATGACCACGGCATCAAAATGGGGTCTTTGAGCGGTATGAGCGTTCATAGGTATTTGCACAGAGAGGGACGGGCTCAGCCCTGGCGCAGGGCCAGGGCAATCCACTGGCAGACAAAGCCGGACATCAATACCCCGGCCTTGACCATCTTGCCGTGGGTCAGCATGCCGTGCATATGGTCAGCCAGATGCAGGCTGGTGACCGCCACATCAGCCGCTTCCAGGCGGCGGGCGTATTCCCGGCCTTCTTCGCACAAGGGGTCATGCGCTGCAGTCAGCACCAAGGTCTTGGGCAGGCCGGCCAGGCTGGCCGCAAACGCCGGTGAGGCGTGCCAATGGCGGCGGTCCTCTGCGCGGGGCGCGTACTGGTCAATGAAGTAATGCATGGTCTTGTCGGTCAGCGGCACGCCGGCGGTCACCCGCTGATACCCTGGCGACGAGGCGGTCAGGTCGGTGACCGGATAGACCAGAGCCTGCATCTTGCAAGTTGGCAGATCGCCGTCGCGGGCCATCAGGGCCAGCACCGCTGCCAGATTGCCGCCGGCGCTGTCGCCGGCCACGCCTAGGCGGTCCGGATCGACATGCAGCTCGGCCGCCTGGCTGTGCAGCCAGCGCCATGCGTGGGCGCAGTCCTCGACCGCAGCAGGGAAGGGGTGCTCAGGCGCTAGCCGATAGTCCACCGAGACCACGCAGATCTGGGCCTCATTGGCCAGCTGGCGGCACAGGCGGTCGTGGCTGTCGAGGTTGCCGATGACCCAGCCACCGCCGTGCATGTAAAGCACCGCAGGCAGTGCAGCGTCGGCAGCCGTACCGGCGCCACGGTAGATGCGCAGCTTGAGATCGCCTGCGGGTGTGGGAATGCTTTGGTCGCGCACCGACGCCAGCTCTTGGGCCGGCGGCTGCAGGATGTCCCAGGTGGCCGCATAGGCCTGGCGGGCCTGATCGGGGGTCAGTGCTTCAAATGGCGGGCGGCCGGCTTGACGGCCGAGTTCGAGCAGGCGGGCCAGGTCGGGATCATAGGCAGGCATGGCGATCTCCTTGTGCGTGCTCAGCGGCGCTCGTAGCCGGGCCGCGGAATGGTGGCCATGATCGAGCGCACGAAGCCCCCGTCGACCGTGATGTCCTGGCCGGTGATGTACTCGGCCAAATTGCTGCTGAGAAACAGGACCGCGCGGGCGATGTCCTGCGGCTGGCCGATGCGGCCCAGCGGAATCGCCGCGCCGCGCCGGCGCACCACGTCGGCGTCGGTGTGAAAGGGTGCGGTCATGCCGGTCTCGGTCAGGCCCGGGTTGACCACATTGCTGCGAATGCCGTGTGGCGCCCACTCGATGGCCAATTGGCGAGAGAGCATGACCACACCGGCCTTGGCCACGCTGTAGGCGCCGCTGAAAGGGGTGGCGTGATCGGCGGCGATGGAGGCGATGTGCACTAAGGCGCCGCGTTTGGCCTGGCGCATCTGGCGCCCGAAGGTCTGGGCGCAAATGAAATAGGCGGTCAGGTTGACCGACAGCAGCTTGTTCCACTCGGCCAGCGGCAATTCGTCGAGCGCGCCCGGTCGCAAAATGCCTGCGGCATTGACCAGCACGGTGCAGAGTCCCAGTTCACGCTCGCAGGTGGCTGCGGCCTGGGCCACCTGCTCGGGATCCGAGGTGTCGCAGCGCTGCAGCACGCTGTGTCCGCCTTGCTCGGCAATCTGCTGTTGGGTGCTCTGCAAGCCCGCTTCGTTGAGGTCGAGCAGCAGCACCTCTGCGCCGGCGCCAGCCAAGGCCAGG
>CANHGF010000004.1 GCA_947460065.1 Comamonadaceae bacterium | reverse complement strand
AGGTGGGCAAAGCCTGCCATCAACAAAACCCGAGATTATAAAAGGGCTGGGCCGCATAGCTGCGAGGGCGCAGCTCCCACAGCCCATCCAAGCCTCGAATGAAATTTGTAGGAGCGCCGCCCTCGGCGCGATACGGCCGTCCTTGCGCTCAGCCTTCGGTGTAGACCAACTGCACACCTTGCCGCATCACCCGCCCTGCGGCCACTTTGAGCTCGATGCGATGGCCACGGGTGGTGCAGGCGGCGATCTGGGCCAGCAGTTCGTCGAGCTGAGCCGCGCTGGGTCTGGCGCCATGCGTACTGGCCAGCCAGTGGCGCAGCAGGTTGGCCTGGCGCGCCGCTGACAGGCTTTGCAGGGCCTGCAGGCGCGGCGGGCAGCCCGTCTGCGCGAGATCCTGGGCTGCCACCTCCTCGAGCAGCTGCTGGGCCTGCGCGGCATGACGGGCGCTGCGCGCCAGGGTCTGGCGGTAGTGGGGCAGCACCTCGGCCAGGGCCGGCATGAGGCGTTCACGCAGCAGATTGCGGCTATAGCGCAGGTCCTTGTTGCTTGGATCATCGACAAAACCCAAGCCCTGGCTGATCAGCCACTGGCGCAAGGCGGCACCGGGCAGCGCGAGCAAGGGGCGGCCAAAGAGCATGCCGTGTCGCTCAAAGCGCTCGGGCATGGCCGCCAGGCCAGGCAGACCGGCGCCGCGGCCCAGGGCCAGCATCACGGTTTCAGCTTGGTCGTCGGCATGCTGGCCCAGCAGCACGAGCCCGCAGCCCTGGGCGCGGGCCGCCTCGGCCAGCGCCCGGTAGCGGGCGCGGCGGGCGGCGTCCTCCGGGCTCTGGCCAGTCTCAGGCCAGGCCTGCACCCGCAGCAGTTGCAGCGGAATCGACAAGCTGGCGCATACCTGCTCGCACTGAAGGGCGAAGTCGTCGGCGGCCGCTTGCAGGCCGTGGTGCACATGCAGCGCCACGATCTGGCCGGGCCACAGCGCCGCTGCCGCATGGAGCAAGGCGGTGGAATCGGCGCCGCCGCTGTAGGCCAGCGCCCAGGGCCGGGGCGGACGCGGGTGGCGCTGAGCGAAGGCGGCCAGTGCAGAAAGCGCCGGGTTGGCTTGCGCCTGCAAAAAAGCCGGCGCAGCGGCCGGCTCCAGGGGCTGAGGCGCCGCCGGCTCAGCGGGCATCGGCCTTGGTATCGGTGTAGCGGCCATAGCTTTGCAGCCGCTCGTAACGGCGCTCGAGCAGATCCTTGACCTTGAGGTCGCTGATCTGGCGCAACGCGTCACCGAGCGCGCGCTTGAGAAAGGCGGCCATCTGCTTGGCATCGCGGTGAGCGCCGCCGACCGGCTCGTTGACGATCTTGTCGATCAGCCCCAAGGCCTTGAGGCGGTGCGCGGTGATGCCCAGGGCTTCTGCCGCGGTCTGCGCCTGGTCCGAGGTTTTCCAGAGAATGGAGGCACAGCCTTCGGGGCTGATCACCGAGTACACCGAGTACTGCAACATGATGAGCTGATCGGCCACCGAAATGGCCAGCGCACCGCCAGAGCCGCCCTCGCCGATGATGGTGGTGATGATGGGCACCTCCAGTTGGGCCATCTCAAAGATATTGCGGCCTATGGCCTCGGACTGGCCACGCTCTTCTGCGTCGATGCCGGGGTAGGCGCCAGGGGTGTCCACAAAGGTGAAGACGGGCAGATTGAATTTTTCAGCCAGCTTCATCAGGCGCAGGGCCTTGCGGTAGCCCTCGGGCTTGGTCATGCCAAAGTTGCGCGCGGCGCGCTCCTTGGTGTCGCGCCCTTTTTGCTGACCCACCACCATGCAGGCCGAACCATTGAAGCGGGCCAGGCCACCCACGATGCTCAGGTCGTCGGCAAAGTGGCGGTCGCCATGCAATTCAACGAAGTCGGTGAAGATGTCGTTGATGTAATCCAGGGTGTAGGGCCGCTCGGCGTGGCGGGCGATCTTGGTGATCTGCCAGGGCGAGAGGTCGCTGTAGATGTCGCGGGTGAGCTGCAGGCTCTTTTTGGACAACTGGTCGATCTCAGCGGAAATATCGACCGCCGATTCAGTCTGGACGTAGCGCAGCTCTTCGATCTTTTCCTCGAGGTCGGCAATCGGTTGCTCGAAATCGAGAAAAGTTTTCTTGGCCATGTTCTGTTCCTCCTTGAACGGGGCTGCCCCCTTCGGCAAAGCGTTCGCAGCGCCCGGCCGGCCCTCAATACTCGACCGGCAGCGGGTCGAGGGAGCGCCAAATATACCAAGTTGCCACGGTGCAATAAGGCGCCCAGGCCAGGGCCACCTCCCGCGCCTCGCTGCGGCTGACCGATTCGCCCGAAAAATAACTTTGGCTGATGCCGTTGATCAGGCCCACATCGTCGAGCGGCAGCACATTGGGCCGCATCAGGTGGAAGATGAGAAACATCTCGGCGGTCCAGCGGCCTATGCCCCGTATGGCCACCAACTCGGCAATGATCTCGTCATCGCTCATGGCCTCCCAGCCCTTGACGTGCACCGCGCCGGAGTCAAAGTGCAAGGCCAGATCGACCAGGTACTCAACCTTGCGGGCCGACAGACCGGCCGACCGCATGTCGTCCACCTTGAGCTTGAGCACATTGCGCGGCGTCACCTGCCGAGGCAATCCTGCAAAGCGGTCCCACACACTTTGCGCCGCCTTGACCGAGATTTGCTGGCCCACGATGCTGCGCGCCAGCGTGACGAAGGCATCACCGCGCGACTGCAGGCAGGCCTGACCGAACTGGGGAATCAGGCGCTTCATCACCCGGTCTTTTTTGATCAGATGGGCGCAGGCCTCCTGCCAGTAGCCGGGCACGGTGGTGGCGACCTCGGCCGCTTCGGTGAGCTCGGTCTTGGCCGGGCCTGTTTTGGCCAGGGTCTTCATGCCTGCACTTCCCAGGTGGTGCCAGTCGGTGAATCCTTGAGCACGATGCCGCGCGCCAGCAGTTCTTGGCGGATGCGGTCGGCTTCGCCGAAGTTGCGCGCGGCCTTGGCGGCGCTGCGCTGGGCCACCAAAGCGTCGATCTCGTCGCCTGCCACCTGCGCACCGGCCTGCAAAAAGGCGGCTGGATCATCTTGAAGCAGGCCCAGGATGGCGCCCAGGGCGCGCAGCAGGCCCGCCAGTTGCCGCGACTTGCTGCGGTTGACCTCGCCGGCCAGCTCGAACAGCACCGCGACCGCCTCGGGCGTGCCGAAGTCCTCGTCCATCGCGGCCTTGAAGCGGGCTGCAAAAGGATCGCGCCAATCCAACTCTACCGGCGCGGGCTTGACCAGATCAAGCGCGGTATAGAGCCGCTTGAGCCCACCGCGCGCATCGTCAAGGTGGACGTCGCTATAGTTGAGCGGACTGCGGTAGTGGGTGCGCGCAATGAAAAAACGCAACGTCTGCGGGTCATAGCGCTGGAGCACATCGCGAATGGTGAAGAAGTTGCCCAGGGACTTGGACATCTTCTCGTTGTCGATGTTGACAAAGCCGTTGTGCATCCAGATCTTGGCCAGCGGCACGCCGTGAGCGCCCTCGCTTTGCGCGATCTCGTTTTCGTGGTGCGGAAAGGTTAAGTCGGCACCGCCGCCATGAATATCGAAGGTCTGACCCAGCAGGGCGCAGGCCATGGCCGAGCATTCGATATGCCAGCCCGGCCGACCGGCTCCGTAGTCACTGGCCCATTGGGCATCGGCCGGCTCATCGGGCTTGGCCGATTTCCAGAGCACAAAGTCCAGCGGATCTTCCTTGCCGTCGGCCACCGCCACCCGTTCGCCGGCGTGCAGTTCGTCGAGCGACTTGCCCGAAAGCTTGCCGTAGCCTGCAAAGCGCCGCACCGCGTAGTTCACGTCGCCGCCAGCGCGGTAGGCCAGGCCCTTGGCCTGCAGGGTGCGCACGATGTCCAACATCTGCGGCACATAGTCGGTGGCACGCGGATCGTGCGTGGGCCGAGCGATGCCCAAGTCGTCGAAGTCACGGTACATCTCGGCGATCATGCGGTCGGTCAGGCCGCGCACGGTCTCACCGTTTTCGACCGCCCGGCGGATGATCTTGTCGTCGATGTCGGTGATGTTGCGCACGAAGGTCACGCGCAGACCCGATGTCTCAAGCCAGCGCCGTGCCACATCGAAGGCTACGCTGGAGCGGGCGTGTCCCACATGGCACAGGTCATAGACCGTCATGCCGCAGACATACATGCGCACATGGCCGGGCTGCAGCGGTGAAAATTCTTCCACGGCACGCGAGAGCGTGTTGTAGATGCGTAAGCTCATGAGGAAGGTCGGCTAATCGGTAGGAAGGCGCGCTGTCGTGACTCTGGCCGGAGTAACGGGTGGGCTGCCCAGGCATGACATGCGCCACGCCATCCGAGCAGGGCATTAACTATACCCCTGCGCTACACTTTCAGCCTGACGCCCCGCAGGCTGTGGTCGCAATTTCTGCAGCGCCCGCTGCGGCAGGCATGAACTCCGGCCCCACCCCGCTCGACCTTTTTTGCCCATATACCGGCTATGTTTGCTGCTGCCCACTTCCAGCCGAAGCTGCGTCCGCTGCTGCAAGGTGCGCGCTGGGCTGCGGCTGCCAGCCTGTTGGCCTTGAGCCTGTCGGCGCTGGCCGACGAGTACGCCGACGTGCAGCGCCTGAGCAGCAGCGGCGCGCTGGTACAGGCCCTGGCCAAGGCTGACGCGCATTTGACAGCCAAGCCACGCGACCCACAGATGCGCTTCATGCGCGGAGTGATCCTCAGCGAAATGGGCCGCAAGGGCGAGGCCGAAGAAAGCTTCCTGAGCCTGACCCGCGACTACCCGGAACTGCCCGAGCCCTACAACAACCTGGCTGCCCTGCTGGCGGCGCGCCAGGAGCTGGACGCCGCCCACAGCGCGCTGGAAATGGCGGTGCGCAACGACCCGGCTTACGCCACCGCCCATGAGAACCTGGGCGATGTGCAGGCCCAGCTGGCCGCCCGCTCCTACGCACGCGCCTTAAAACTGGCGCCCAGCCGCCAGCACATCGCGCTCAAGCTGGAGACACTGCGCCGGCTGTCGCCCTCTACCGACAAGCCCCCGACTGACAAGCCCTGAACACCCATGAAGCCCATGCCCGCCCTGCACCGCCCATTCCTGCAGTTCATCGCCCGACTGCTGCTGCTCGCCAACCTGGCCTGGCTGGGCAGCGCCAACGCACAGGCCCCGGCCACGCCGCAGGTGCGCTTTATCACCAACCAGGGCGAGTTCGTGGTCGAGCTCTACGCCGACAAAGCGCCGCGCACGGTCGAGAACTTTCTGCGCTACGTGCGCGACAAGCACTACGACGGCACGATTTTCCATCGGGTGATCGACAGCTTCATGGTCCAGGGCGGCGGCTACGACCAGCGCTACCAGCAAAAGCCCACCCGCGCACCCATTGCCCACGAAGGCCGCGAGGCCCTGGCCCGCGGCGGCCCGCTCAACCTGACCGGCACCCTGGCGATGGCGCGCACCAGCGAACCTAACTCGGCCTCGGCGCAGTTCTTTATCAACGTCAAGGACAACGACTTCCTCAACCCGACGCCCATTCCGCCGGGCGATCCGGTGCCGCGTTTCCAATACCAGGGCCGGGTGTACGAGAATGTGCCGCGCGCTAATTTGCTGGGTGCGCCTGAGCTCTTTGGTTACGTCACCTTCGGCAAGGTGGTCAGCGGCATGGAGACGGTCAACAAGATCAAAGCCCTGCCCACCGGCGCCGGCGGCCCCTTTCCCAGCGACGTTCCCCGCACACCCGTGATCATTCTTTCAGCCAGCGAGACCCGTTAAAGCCATGAGCAATCCAAAAATCAAACTGCACATCACCTCCTTCGGTGCCATCACCGTCGAGCTCGATCAAGACAAAGCCCCCAAGTCGGTGGCCAATTTCCTCAGCTACGCCAGCAAGGGCCACTATGACGGCACCGTGTTTCACCGCGTCATCCCCGGCTTTATGGTTCAGGGGGGCGGTTTTGCCGAAGGCATGAAGCAAAAACCCACCGACGCGACCATTGAGAACGAAGCCAATAACGGCCTGAAGAACAACCGCTACACCCTGGCCATGGCGCGCACCAGCGCGCCGCACTCGGCCACTGCACAGTTCTTCATCAATGTGGCCGACAACGACTTCCTTAACCACAGCGCCCCCACCGCCTCCGGCTGGGGCTATGCCGTCTTCGGCAAGGTGGTCGAAGGCACCGAAGTGGTCGACAAGATCGCGGCCAGCCCCACCGGCCGGCGCGGCTTTCATGACGATGTGCCCGAGAAGGACGTGGTCATCGAAAAGGTCGAACTGCTCGCCTGAAGCACGCCAGCATGACGGGCGGCCTGGCTCAACTGCAGCTGCCGGCAAGCTGGCGCACGCTGGACTTCATCTCCGACGTTCACCTGGACGTCGGCGCGCCGCAAACCCACGCCGCCTGGTCAGCTTACATGGCCAGCACACCGGCCGATGCGCTGTTTATCCTGGGCGATTTGTTCGAGGTCTGGGTCGGTGACGACCTGCTCGAACAGCCCCAGGAGCATTTTGCGGCGCAGTGCGCGCTCAGCCTGCGCCAGGCTGGGCAGCGCCTCAAACTTTTTTTCATGCATGGCAACCGCGACTTTTTAGTCGGTGCGGCCCTGCTCGCGCGCTGCCACGCGACCTTGCTGGCTGATCCCTGCCTGTTACGCCACGCGGACCAAAGCTGGCTGCTCTCACACGGTGATGCGCTGTGCCTGGACGACGCACCTTATCTGGCCTTTCGGCAACAGGTGCGCAGCGCGAGCTGGCAAGAGGAATTTCTGGCCCGGCCCTTGTCCGAGCGGCAGGCCCTGGCCCGGCAGATGCGCGAACGCAGCCAGCAGCAACAGGCCCAGCGCTGGGCCGACGGCGGTGGCTATGCCGAAGTCGACGCGCAGGCGGCCCGCAGCAGCCTGCAACAGGCGGGCAGCAGCACGCTGATTCACGGCCACACCCACCGACCGGCCCGCCACGAACTGGGCCAAGGGCTGGCACGCGAGGTGCTCAGCGACTGGGACGCAGCGGCCGAGCCGCCACGCGCGCAGGTCCTGCGGCTGAGCATCGAGGCGGGCCAGCCGGCTCGGCTCGAGCGCCTGAACCTGGCCTGAGCCCCGCGCATGAGTGCCTGGTGGAAGGGGCTGAAGGACTGGCTGGGCGGTGCGCCCAAACCCATTCCTGATCCGCTGTGGCAAAGCACGCTGGCGCACTACCCCTTCCTGGCTGAGTGCAGCGAGGCAGAGCTGCAGCGCCTGCGCGAGCTGAGCGCGCGGTTTTTGCGCAGCAAGCAGTTTACCGGCGCCCACGGTCTGCACATCACCGATGAAATCGCGCTGGCCATTGCAGCCCAGGCTTGTTTGCCCATCCTGCACCTAGGCCTGCATTGGTACGACGACTTTCGCGGCATCGTGGTCCATCCCGAGGCCATGCTGGCGCCACGCGAGATTCAGGACGAAGCCGGCGTGGTGCACCGCTACCAGGAAGAACTCAGCGGCGAGGCCATGCCCGGCGGGCCGGTCACCCTGAGCTGGCGCGATGTGCAGGGCACATCGGCCATGGAAGGCTACAGCGTGGTGATCCATGAGTTTGCCCACAAGCTCGACATGCGCGACGGCGTGGCCGACGGCTGCCCGCCCCTGCCCTCGCGCACACTGGCACGACGCTGGCCCACCGTGATGCAGGCCGCCTACGACGACTTCACCGAGGCGCTGTCCATGGCCGAGCGCTTCGGCGGCCCCCAACCCTGGCTGGACCCGTATGCCGCCACTGCACCGGCGGAATTTTTTGCGGTGGCCTGCGAGGCCTACTTCGTCAACCGCAGCCGCTTGCGCGCCGACTTTGCAGCGCTGACGGAGCTGTTTGATGAGTTTTTTGGGGGACAGTAAAAGGCGGTGTGGGAGCTGCGCCCTCGCAGCGATCAGGCACTAAGCAACAAAGCCTGAGTCAAAGCTTCGCTGAAATCCTTGAAGCTCCCACCGTGCGCCAGCGCCAGCGTGCTGTGCACCAGGCGGTCACCAGCCTGAGCTGAAACACCCGCGGCCTGCATCAGGCGCTGTGCCTTGACCTCGAGCTCGGTCTGCGACATCGGGTTTTCGGGATCGCCCTTGGCGGTCTGCACCTCGATGACCCGCTCGGCGCCGCTGTGCATGCGCGCCACCAGACGGGCGCCATAGCGCTCAGGGTAGGCGCGGGTACAGGCCGGATCTTCCAGCACCTGCACCTTCTGGCGCAGCTGCGCCAGGGCAAGATCGGACAGAGCCTCGGGCGCGCTGTCTTGCATAGTCATATCGCCCCTGAGGCAGGCCACCGCCACCGCATGCTGCAGGCTAAAGCGCGCCTGGTGCGCGCTCTGCGGCACGGGGCAGTCGGCAAAGGCAAGGGCATCGGCATAGGTGTGCAGACTCAGGGACTGCAGCTGCTGCAGATCCAGCCCGCCGGCGCGCAGGGCCAGCGCGGCCTCGATGGCCGGGTGCACATGGCGGCAGGCCGGCCAGGGCTTGAAGCTCACTTCATGGATTTTCCAGGGGCCCTCGGCGCCGGCCAGCACGGCAGCGACATCGGGCTGCACGCAGGTCGCCGCAAAAAACCCGTGGCTGCCTTCCAGAATCTGCCGCGCGCCAGCAAAGCCGGTGCGGGCCAGATCGGCGGCGAGCACGCCCGACTGCGCAGCGCGGCCGCTGGCCAGTTGCTTGGAAAACGTCGGCTCCTGCCGGCATTGCCAGAGCCCCGCGGCCATCATGCCGGCCTGGCCCAGCGCATCCAGGCTTTGCTCGGTATCGAGCCCCAAGAGATGGGCGCAGGCTGCGGCCGCGCCGAAAACACCGCAGGTGGCTGTGCTGTAAAAGTAGCGGTAGTGGCTGGGCCCGGCGGCCATGCCTATGCGTATGGCCACCTCATAGCCGCGCAGCAGCGCGTCCAGCAGTGCCTGTCCAGTGGCGCCCTCGCGCTCGGCCAGGGCGAGCGCGGCGGGCACCACCGTGTCGCCCGGATGCACGATGGAGCGGCGGTGCAGGTCATCGAGCTCCAGCAGATTGCCCAGGCCGCCGTTGACCAAGGCCGCCACCGAGGCCTCGCGTCGGCCCACGCCCCAGGTGCTGCAAGGCCCGGCAGCGCCAGGCTGGGCCCAACGGGCAAGGGCATGCGCAGCCGGGGCGCTGCGGCCCACAAAGGCGCAGCCCAGCCAGTCAAGCAGGTGCAGGGCGGCGCGCGCCCGGTCGGCCGGGGTGATCGGGCGCTCGAGCAGGCGCAGCAACTCGCGGGTCAGCGATGGGCTGGCCGGGTACGAGCCGTCGTTCATGCAGACAGGCGATGCGGCCGGCGCCTGCTCAGGGCTTGAGCAGGGCCTTGAGCACGTTTTGCAGGCGGCGGGCTTGAGCGCCCTGGTGCTCTGCGCCCAGCACTTGGGCCACATCGTCGCCCCAGGTCTGGCTCGGGTCGGGCGCGTTGCGGCGGGTGAGCATTTGCAGCTGCATCATTCGCCGTGCCGCCAGATGTTCGGCCGGGGTCGGCAGTTCGGCCGCAATCTCCAGGCGCAGCAGGGCCTGTTCGGCCGGCTGGCTGTCGGCTGCAGCAGGCCCGGCCAAGGCCTGGCTCCAGCGGCTGCGGGCCGCGGTGGCCACACCCTTGCCCAGCGCCTGAGCGGCGGGCAACTGGGCCGGATCGCGCTGCTGCCAGGCGTCCATCAACTGCGTGAGCACCTCGCCATGGGCCTGAGCCGCCAGCTTGCGCAAGGCCTGCTGGGCATGATCGAGCGCATCGCGCTGGGCGCGAAAGGCCGCATCGCCCAGACGCGGACCGCGGTCTTCCGGCCGAGGCCTATCGCCCCAACGGTCGGCGCCGCGGTCACCCATATCCCGTCCACCGGGGCCACCCCGTCCATCCCTTCCACCCCGGGCATCACCGGGACGGCCGCGCTCGCCGGGCCGGCCGCCGGGACGCTGCCCCCTGGCGCCAGCCGCGGGCTCGGGCCTGCGGGCACCGGGTCGGTCGTCGCCACGCATGGCGATCACCGGCTTGGGCGAGGTTTTGACGGGCGCGGGCGCTGGTGCCGCTTCGGCAGTTGCGGGTTCGGCCACAGCCTCATCGGCCTGCGCCGCATTGCCATCCTGGGCGCCTTGCTGCGCGGCTTCAGGCGCAGCGGGGGCATCCGCAGCAGCGGCAGAAACGGCAGCGGCGGCCTGCTCAGCGGCCACGCCCTCAGAGGCCGGCGCCTGCGCGGGCAGCTGGTCTGAAGCGGCAGCAGCCGGCAGCGCATCGGCCTGGGCTGCGGCCACCTGCTGGCCGCGCACCGCCGCCTCCAGGGCCTTGGCGGCGGCGTGGATTTTTTGGGCGTCGCCACTGGCATTGGCCTGCTCGAGCTCGCGCGCTGCGGCAATCACCCGGCGGTCGTGCTCGCCCAGGGCGGCCACAGCCTGTTCACGCTCAGCGCTCTTGCGGGCAAAGGCGTCGTCGATCGGTTTGCGGAAAGCATCCCAAAGTTTTTGCTCCTGACGCCTGTCGATGGGCACCTGCTGCGCCTCCTGCTGCCAGCGCTGCTGCAAGGCACGAACGGCGTCGATGCGCAGGGGCGACTGCGCGCCCAAAGCCTGCGCCTCATCGATCAAGGCGCGGCGGCGGGCCAGGCTCTCATGGCGGGCCGCCTGCAGCGGGCCCTGTGCGGCCTCGACCAAGGCCTTCCACTGGGCCTGCATCTGCGCATAGGCCTTCTCGCTCAGGTGGCCGGCATCGCGCCAGCGCTGCTCCAGCGATTGAATGGCGCGCAGGTGCAGCTTCCAGTCCTGATTGCCCTGATGGGCCTCGGTCCAGGCACGCAACTCGTCCATCAATGCGCGGCGCTGGGCCAGGATGGCTTCTTGCTGTTCGCGGGTTTTCTCCAGCCAGGCTTCGACCACTTTGTAAGCCTGGTTGCAGGCCTCGTCGAACTTCTTCCACAGGCCATGGTTGGGCACACCGCCTTGGTCGCCCGTCTTCCATTGCTCGCGCAACTGCCGCAGGGCCTCCTGCTGCTTGCGACCGCCCAGGGGCTGCTCGACCAGGGCCTGCGCCTTGGCCAGCAGTTCCTCGCGGATCTGATCGGCGCGCCAACGCTGCCAGCCTTCGAGCTCGCCGGCCGAAGTGAGCGTGGCATGGGCATCAGCCTCCAAGGCTGCATCAATATGGCGGACATGGTCCTTGAGCGCCTGGCGCAGCTCGGCGGCCGCCTTCGGCGCTGCCTTGCCGTGGCCCTGGGCCAGTTCGGCCTTGAGCGCCTCCAGCGCCTGACTCACCGAATCGGTGGCGGCAGCGCGTTGCTGCGCCAGCACCGCCGGATCCACCTTGGGCTTGGCCGGCCGCTCAGGCTTGGCCCCACTGGCGAGCTCGCGCAAGGCGCGCAGCTCGTCGGCCCAGACCGGCACCGCCGGCAAGGGTGCTTGCGCATCATCGGCAGCGGCCACCGCCTGAGCCAGGGCGGCCTCAAACGCGTCCCAGACCGCCAGCAACTGTTGTCGGGCCAGTTCAATTTGTTGCGGAAAGCGCGCATCAACGCTGGGCCAGACCGGATCGGCAATCAGGCCGTCAGCCTGACCACGCCAGTGCGCCACATCCTCGCGCAAGCTCGACCACAGGGCCTGGGCATCGCGCCAGGGCTTGGTCGAGAGCACCTCGGTACGCTGCACGATCAGTACAGCCGCCTCGCGCTGCACCTGAGCCCGGTGCTGCAGGTCCTCGATGGTCTTGACCCGCTCGCTGAGTAAGACCTTCAAGCCAGCCAGTGGCTCCCGCGACAGCGGCGCACCGGCCTTGGCCGCATCACGCTGCCAGGCCAGGGCATCGGCCAGGTTGAGCCGTGCTGCATCAAGCAGGGCCTGGCCACGGGCTGCCCAATCGGCAGCCAGGGTCTCCTGACCGCGCGCCCGGCGCAGCTCGTCCAGTTTTTCACGCAGCGGCCGGGCCGCGCCCTTGTCGCGCTGCGACAGCTCCCTGAACACCTCGGCCAGCTGCTCAGGCGTGGGCTCGCCAGCCAGCCAGTTGCGGATGCGCGAGGCCCGCTCGCCGGCCGTAGGGGCGGTAAAGGCCCCGCCGGTCAGGGCGTCCAGCGCCTTCAAATCGACCGCCTTGGCGCGGGGCTGAGATTCCGGGGAGGGGTCTGAATGAACCATGGGTCAGGGACAAAGGGGAGAAAAGAGAGTCGCAGCGCCGCAAGCCAGCAGCAGACCGGCGACCGCAAAGAGGGTAGGAGAAACCGGCTATTTTGACCGCAATTGCCCGCCACTCCTAAATAGCCTCTGCGAAGTGGGCCTGATCGGGCCACTGCTTACGCTGAAGGAGCCCGCCGCGACCCGTCAGACTCGCTCGAATATTTCATATTAAGAAAAATCTCCGCGAATTCTGGAGCGTTGACCGCGTGTTTGGATTGCTCCTAAAATTCGAAACCGCAAAAAATCAGGGTCAACCCCAGGTCAGCAGGACCGGCACCAGGAGGCCGGCCAGGCCCAAAGCCCCAGCCTGACCCGGCCACCCGGCGCCTCCAGACGGACGGCGCAAGAACAACAAAGGAAAGCCATGACAGCGCCTACCAGCGCCCCGGTCCGCACGAGACTGCAGCGCATCCGCCTGAGTCTGGCCCATGCAGGCCAGGACATCGCCCAGGGATTTTTCGACGTCACCCACAACAGTTTCGCCATGCTGGGACTGGCTGTGGCCTTCGTAGTCATTACCCTGACCGCCCGCACCGACCTGCGCGAGGCGGCCGAAGCGCAACTGATGGCCCTGCTGGTCGAGCGCCAGGAGGCCAATCTGAGCCTGGGCGAGCCGGCCGCCGCCGGCCGGGCCACCGCCCTGAACCCCAGCGATCTGCCCAAACCGCAGGCGGACTTGGCCCATTGGCTCAGCCGCAAATACGGCGTAGCGCCCGAACCGGTGGCCGCTCTGGTGGCCGCCGCCCATGACATCGGCAGCAAGGTCGACCTCGATCCGACCTTGATCCTGGCCATCATGGCGGTGGAGTCGGGTTTCAACCCCTTCGCCCAAAGCCCGGTGGGCGCGCAAGGCCTGATGCAGGTCATGACCAGCGTGCATCACCAAAAATATTCACCGTTTGGCGGCAAGCTCGCGGCGTTTGACCCGGTGACCAATTTGCGGGTAGGTGTGCGGGTGCTGCTGGCCTGCATCGAGCGAGCGGGTTCGGTCGAAGGCGGTCTCAAGTTCTATGTCGGCGCAGCCAACCTGGAGGACGACAGCGGCTACGCGACCAAGGTGCTGGCCGAACGAGAGCGGCTCAAGCTGGTGGCCGAGGGCAAGACAGTGCCCACCAGCGGCCAGACCGCCTGGGCAGTGCCGGTGCTGCAGCCAGCCAGCGCACAGGTGCCAGACGCGCAGGTCAAAGGCGGGCAGCGGTCCTAAAAACCAAGCAGCCAGACTCCTCAGGAGCTGCCGGCCTGGGCTACACTGCGCCCCGTGCGCAACTGGCGATAGGCTTGCAGGTCTTCGAAGACTGTGTGGCTGACGTGGGACACCACTGGGGAGCGCACGGTCGGCGCCGAGGGCACCGGCCATCGAGCCGTTCGCCTGGGCAGCCCTTGCCAACTCCGCAGGGACCATGTCTTTAAGGACTGCCATGTACAACCGTGAACATCTGGTTGCCCAGACCGACCCCGAACTGTGGGCCGCCATCGAGGCTGAAAACGCCCGCCAGGAACACCACATCGAGCTGATCGCCAGCGAGAATTACGCCTCGCCAGCGGTGATGGCCGCACAAGGCTCGCAACTGACCAACAAATACGCCGAAGGCTACCCCGGCAAGCGCTACTACGGCGGTTGCGAATACGTCGATGTGGCCGAGCAACTGGCCATCGACCGCGTCAAGCAATTGTTCGGCGCCGACGCCGCCAATGTGCAGCCCCACTGCGGCGCATCGGCCAATGAAGCGGTCTTTCTGGCCTTTCTCAAGCCGGGCGACACCATCATGGGCATGAGCCTGGCCGAAGGCGGCCACCTGACCCATGGCATGGCGCTCAATATGTCGGGCAAATGGTTTAACGTGGTCTCCTACGGCCTGAACAGCAAGGAAGAGATCGACTACGACGCGATGGAGAAAAAGGCCCACGAAGCCCGGCCCAAGCTGATCATCGCCGGCGCCTCGGCCTACAGCCTGCAGATTGACTGGGCACGCTTTGCCAAAGTCGCCAAGGACGTGGGCGCAATATTCCTGGTCGACATGGTCCACTATGCTGGCCTGGTCGCCGCTGGCGTCTACCCCAACCCGGTGCCCCATGCCGATGTGGTCACCTCGACCACGCACAAGAGCCTGCGCGGCCCGCGCGGCGGCATCATCCTGATGAAGTCCGCCCACGAGAAGGCGATCAACAGCGCCATCTTCCCGGGTCTGCAGGGCGAACCGCTCATGCATGTGATCGCGGCCAAGGCGGTGGCCTTCAAAGAGGCGCTGACCCCCGAGTTCAAGGCCTATCAGCAGCAGGTGATCAAGAACGCGCAAATCGTGGCTCAGACCCTGACCGAGCGCGGCCTGCGCATCATCAGCGGCCGCACCGAGAGCCATGTGATGCTGGTCGACCTGCGCGCCAAGGGCATCACCGGCAAGCTGGCCGAAGCGGTGCTGGGCCAGGCCCATATGACGATCAACAAGAACGCCATTCCCAATGACCCGGAAAAGCCCATGGTCACCAGCGGCGTGCGCATCGGCACCCCGGCCATGACCACCCGCGGCTTCAAGGACGAGGAAGCGCGACTGACGGCCAACCTGATCGCCGACGTGCTCGACCATCCGCACGACGAGGCCAACATCGCTGCGGTACGCGCCAAGGTCAACGCCTTGACCGCCCGCTTTCCGGTCTACCGATGAAATGCCCCTTCTGCGGCCATCTTGAAACCCAGGTGGTAGAGACCCGGGTTTCGGAGGACGCGGACGTGGTGCGCAGGCGCCGCCAATGCGGCGCCTGCGAAAAGCGCTTTACCACCTACGAGCGGCCCGATGTCAACTTTCCGTCCATCGTCAAGAAGGACGGCCGGCGCATCGAATACAAGCGCAGCAAGATCGTCGAGTCGATGAGCCTGGCCTTGCGCAAGCGGCCAGTTAGCACCGAGCAGGTTGATGCGGCGATCGAGCGAATCGAAGAAAAGCTGCTCAACCTGGGCGTGCGCGAAGTGCCCTCGACCCGGCTGGGCGAATGGGTGATGCGTGAGCTCAAAAAACTCGACAAGGTGGCCTATGTGCGCTTTGCCAGTGTCTACCGCAGCTTTGAAGACCTGGACGACTTCAAGAATCTGGTCGACGAGGTCCGGCGCTGAGCCGCCGGCTTCAGCCCAAACCTAGCGCCAGCATTCCTGCACCGTGGCCGCAGTGCCGCTGCGGCCCTTCAGGCCAGTGTGGCTGAGGGTGAGCGCAGCGCAGGTATCGCTACCCATCGCACCCTGCGGCTCGGCCCGCAACTGATAACCTAAAGCATCGACCTGCTCGATCTGCAGCAGGTAGAGCGTCTGACCATCGACGATCACCGATTGCAGCGCCGCCGGCAAGCTGGGTTTTTGACCCGCAGCGCTGAGGTAGCTGCCTTGCACGCTGTAGTGACGCTCCATGAACTGCTGGGCCTGCAGCAAGGCCACCGCCGCCTGAACCCTGTGGCTGCGCTGCAACTGGCTGCGGTAAGAAGGCCAGGCCAGCGCAGCAAGCAGGCCGACGATGAGCAGCACGGTGAGCAGCTCGATCAGGCTCATGCCCCGCCGGGCATAGTAGCGCTGTGTACGCTGCAGCGGCAGCAAGCCTGTCGATGGGTACGGGCATGGATTCGTCATGGATCACCTCAAGGGCGGGTTGAGAATGCGCCGCCACAAGCGCGCGCGCACCTGGGCGTTTTCGATCAGGAGCGTGCTTTGCAGCCAGACAACCGTACCGGCCGTGGTCTCGCCCGAGGTGGTATTGCTGCGGTGATCGGGGCTGAAGCCGCGCGCATTAACCAGGTAGACCGTCACGCCCGGGCCCTGCTCAGGCAGGGTCTGCGTCTGGACCAGGCAGACCGGCGGCTTGCCGGCGGACGCGGCTGCAGCCACAGGCACCGTCGCTAAAGCTGTGCCGGCTCGCCACAGTGCGGCAGAGGCCCAGGCCGGCTGCGCCCCCGAGCTGACGGCCATCGCGCTATGAGCCAGTGCCGGCACCCGGGCAGCGCTGGGCAGCAGCAGCTGGGTCTCGCAGTAGAGCAGACCCGCCTGCGCCTGCTCATGCGCGATGGAGCGCATCAGCTGGGCACGGGCCAGCTGGGTCGAGCCGGCACTGCGGCGCAGCGCCGCCGCCGAGCCCAGCGCGATAGCGCCCAGCAGCACCAACACCACCAACAGGCTGAAGCCGCGCTCAGCAGGTACAGCCCTGCACGCAATTGGAGCGCCCTGCCGCACGGCTATCTGCTCCAGTTGCGCAAGGCCACGGTCGACCAAAAGGCCCGCCGCAGCCGGCCGTCGTCGGAAGTGAGGGCGCTGCCCGCGCAGTCGGTGTAGCTGCGCACATCATCCGGGCCCAGGACCGGATCGCTGCTGCGCAGCAAGAGGCAAAACCGAACCGCCCTCACCTGCCGAAAATCACTGACCTGGGCTGCGCTCAAAAACCGCAGCGCCGTGCCTTCGCCGGCATCGACCGGCAGGCCCCAGCTGAGCACAAGGCGCTCAACGTTGTCGACCACAGGCTGTGGCCCACTGCTGCCCCGCCCACCACAACGCAGCTCGCTGCGCGTGCCGGTGCTGACTTGCCAGCGGTTGTAGGCGATGTACACCCGGCTGCCGTCGACGGCCGTGGATGCGTCCAGGCGGTTGCCCAGACAGTCGGTGGGCTGGCCGTCGCTGCCCAGGACCGTGCTATAGCCGTCGGCCTCGTAGGCGATCTCTACCGCCGAGGAGCTCAGGTTGCCTGAGGCAGGCGCAGCGGCACAGGCCGGCTGTGCATGGCTGGGCAGACTGGCAAAGCCATGGTCGCAAGCCAACAGGGGCGCTGCGTCAAGAGTGGTCTGCCAGGACGCTGGCCCGCCGGGGCTGGAGCTCAACCGCAGCGGCCGGCCGTAGCCGGCCATCATCAGATCGGCACGCAGCAGCTCGATGGCGATCTGTGCGTCTTCGATCAGCAAGGCTTGCGCCGCTTGCAGTCGCTGGCTGCGCCGGGCCGACACGGTCTGCAACAGCGCCGCTGCAATCAGGGACCAGGCGATGAAGGAGGCTACCAGCCACTCCAGCAGGCTCAAGCCTGCCGAGCGGCGGGCCAGCCCGAGCGCGCGCAGCCGGCCCGCTCTCACCATGCCAGCCCCAGACTCAGGCAGCGCCAGCCGGCGGCCAGATCAGAAAAATCACCAGGGCAGCGCCAATAGGATGGCGCGTCCCGACCCAAGTCCTGCGCCCCCGGCTCGCGCCAGACCAGGGTGAGCAAGCCACTGCGCCCAGATGCATCGGGCTGGAGCTGGGCCGAGCCCTGAGGCAAGGCCTGCTGCAGGCCAGCTCGCCACTGCGCCGCGTCGGCCGAGGCCCAGGCGGGCGCATCGCACTGACCGAAACTGCAAGCCGCGCCGCTGGCGGCCGCCGGCAGTGCCAGTTGCGCCGCCACAGCCTGCACCTGGCCCGGGCTGGCCCGCAGCCGCTCCGCCAGATCAGCGGCCAGCACCTGGGCCTGGGCCGTGTGCTGATTGAGCCGACTCTGACGCAAGGCTCCAGCCTGAGCGCTCAGCCAGGCGCTTGCGCCCAAGCTGAGCAGCAACAGGCTGATCAACACCTCGATCAACATGAAGCCGCTACTCGGTGCCTTCATCAGGTGCATTGGACCTGCCCCTCAGGCCGCAGCGACGCCCGGCCCTGCATCGAGATGCACACCAGGCGCAGCGCCGAGCCGGCCACCAGGCGCAGGCTTTGCCCAGCCCCCCGGGCCGCGCCTGTGGGCTGATAGGTCAGCCCACTGACCCGCAACTCGTTGGCATTGCTGGTGATGGCCTGGACCGAGGCGCTGGGCTGGTGCCGCCGCAGCACCGACTTGCCCGGGCCGGACACGCGGTTGGCCTCGGCATCCAGAAAAATCATCCATCCCCGGCCCCAATCGGCCTGATCGGCGCAGACCACGCCGTCAACCGTGGGACAGATTGAGACCGCCTGGCCCCGAACAATGGCCTGGGTGCGGGCATAGCGCAGGTCATCGAGCAGAGTCTGAGCCTCCGATTCCAGGGCCCAGCGCACCATAAGGCCGCGCCAGGAAGGCAGGGCCAAGGTGGCCAGGGTCAGGGTCAAGCCGAGCACCACCATCAGCTCGAGCAGGGAAAACCCCGCTGCGGGCGCCGACATGGGCAGTGCGGGCCGGTCCATGGCCCATCCTAGAAAAACTATCGCCTCGATGGTGTTAATTATTATTTCAACCCAGGCTCAATAGGCAGCCGTCCGAGGCCGGCTGCGCTGCACCTTACACTGCCCGCTGACATTCCAAAGCAGGCCCCATACGACCCACAACGCCCAGCCTGCAAGTCCCACCATGATTGAACGCGCCCTTGAACTGGCCGCCCAGGCCCGCCTGCTGGCCCCGCCCAACCCTGCGGTGGGCTGTGTGCTGGTCGATGCCCAGGGCCAGGTGATCGGCCAGGGGCACACCCAGGCCACTGGCCAGGCCCATGGCGAGGTCATGGCCTTGCGCGATGCGGCCGCACGCGGCCATTCGGTGCGCGGGGCCACCGCCTACGTGACGCTCGAGCCTTGTGCCCATCATGGCCGTACCGGTCCCTGCTGCGAGGCGTTGATCGAGGCTGGCGTGGCCAAGGTAGTGGCCAGCTTGACCGACCCCAACCCGTTGGTGGCTGGCCGGGGTCTGGACCGGCTGCGCGCGGCCGGTGTGCAGGTCGAGGTCGGCCCCGGCGCGCAGCAAGCGCGCGAGCTCAACATCGGGTTTTTCAGCCGCATGCGGCGCGGCCGGCCCTGGCTGCGCCTAAAAGTAGCGGCCTCGATCGACGGCACCACCGCCCTGGGCGACGGCCAGAGCCAGTGGATCACCTCGCCCGCGGCGCGCGCCGACGGCCACGCCTGGCGCGCCCGCGCCTGCGCGGTGCTCACCGGCATAGGCACGGTGCTGGCCGACGACCCCACGCTCAACGTGCGCGAGGTCGCTACGCCGCGCCAACCGGTGCGGGTGATCGTCGACAGCCACCTGCAAACGCCGATGCAAGCGCGCATCTTGCAAGGCGGTGGGCCGGTCTGGATCTACACCGCGGTGCGCGATGCTGGCCGCGAGGTCGAACTGAGTGCGCGCGGCGCGCACATCACCTGCCTGCCCGATGCGCAAGGCAAGGTCGACCTGGCCGCGATGGTGCAGGACCTGGCGCGGCGCGAGATCAATGAAGTGCATGTGGAAGCGGGCAGCAAACTCAATGGCTCACTGATGCGCGCCGGCCTGATCGATGAGCTGCTGATCTACCTGGCCCCGCTGCTGCTGGGCCCCGGCCAGGGCCTGTTGGCGCTGCCTGCGCTCGGCCAACTGTCGGACGGCATCACCCTGCAATTTACCGATTTCCAGCGCATCGGGCCGGACCTGCGGGTCATGGCCCGGCGGGTCGGATCCGAGGCTTTTTAGGGTCGAAGCAGCGCTGGCCGGCCGGCGGCCCAATTCCCTGCGAAAATACGTCCATGTTTACCGGCATCATCACCGGAGTGGGGCGCATCGTCGCCAGCCACCCTCTCGGCAGCTCCTTGGCCCACGGCAAACGCCTGACCATTGAGACCCCCCTTGGCTATCTGGATGATGTCGCGCTGGGCGACAGCATCGCGCTCAACGGCGCCTGCATGACCGCCACCCAGATCGATACCAGCACCCAGCGCTTTAGCGTCGATGTGTCGGCCGAATCGCTGGCGCGTACCTGCGGCCTGGGGCAGACAGGGCCGATCAACCTGGAAAAAGCGCTGCGTGCGCACGACCGGCTGGGCGGCCATATCGTCAGTGGCCATGTGGACGGTATTGGCCAAGTGACCCACTTTGCCCAAGTCGGCGAGAGCTGGGAGCTGCGCATCGCGGTGCCGGCTCAACTGGCCCGTTTTCTGGCCTACAAAGGCTCGATCACCGTCAATGGAGTGAGCCTGACCGTCAACCAGGTGCAAGACCCGGCCGCGCTCGAAGGCGGCTGTGAGATCAGCATCAACCTGATTCCGCACACCGTCACTCATACCGCTCTGGGCAGCCTGCAAGAGGGCGCGTCCGTCAACCTCGAGATCGACCTGATTGCACGCTACGTAGAGCGCATGCTGCAGGACCAAAGAAAGCCCTCATCTCCATGAATGCAGCCGCTCCCTTCACACCGCCGGTGACGATCTCGCCGGTCCAGGACATCGTGGCCGAAATGGCCGCCGGCCGCATGGTCATCCTCATCGACGAGGAAGACCGCGAAAACGAGGGAGACCTGGTGCTGGCCGCTGACCATGTCAGCGCCGATGCCATCAATTTCATGGCCCGCTATGGCCGTGGCCTGATCTGCCTGACCCTCAGCCGCGAGCGCTGCGAACTGCTGCAGCTGCCACCCATGGTCAGCCGCAACGGCACCAAGCATTCCACTGCCTTTACCGTATCGATCGAGGCGGCCGAAGGCGTGACCACCGGCATCTCGGCCGCCGACCGCGCTCGCACGGTACAAGCCGCCGTGGCGTCCAAGGCCCAGGCCAGCGATCTGGTGCAGCCCGGCCACATCTTCCCGCTGCAGGCCGTTGACGGCGGCGTGCTGATGCGCGCGGGTCACACCGAAGCGGGCTGCGACCTGGCGGCCATGGCCGGCTGCTCACCCTCGGCGGTGATCTGCGAAATCATGAAGGACGACGGCACCATGGCGCGACTGCCCGACCTGCTGGAGTTTGCCGCGGTCCACGGCCTGAAGATCGGCACCATCGCCGACCTGATCGAGCACCGCAGCCGCCATGAGTCACTGATCGAACGTGTTGGCAGCCGCAGCATGCAGACCCATTGGGGGGAATTCACCGCCCACGCCTGGCGCGACAAGCCCAGCGGCAGCCTGCACCTGGCCCTGGTCAAGGGCAGCTGGCAGCCGGGCGAGCCGGTGGCCGCTCGGGTGCATGAGCCGCTGTCGCTGTTCGATGTGCTCGAGACCGGCCGCACCATGCATTCATGGAGCCTGGACGAGAGCCTGCGCTTTATCGCCCAGGAAGGCCGCGGCGTGGCCGTGCTGCTCAACTGCGGGGAGAGTGCCGAGCAATGGTTGGCTCAGTTCGAAGGCCTGGCCCGACCCAGCCACGGGCCCAGCCGAGGCCGAATGGACCTGCGCTCCTACGGCATCGGCACCCAAATTCTGCT
>CANHGF010000003.1 GCA_947460065.1 Comamonadaceae bacterium | reverse complement strand
CCGAGCAGATCCTTTCTGGTCATTCAAAGATCGCCCTGGCCGGCGGCGCCGAAAGCTACAGCCGCGCGCCCTTTGTGCTGCGCAGCGGCCGCTGGGGCCACAAGCGCGGCGACCAGAACCTGCAGGACTGGCTGGAAAACACTTACCGCGACCCCTTCACCCGCGAGTACATGGGGCAGACCGCCGAAAACCTGGCCGGTCAATTCGGCCATGTGCGCGCCGATATGGACACCTGGGCGCTGATGAGCCAGCAGCGCGCCGGGCAGGCCATGCGCAGCGGTTTTCTGGCGCGCCAGATCGCGCCCATCGAGGTCAAACAGGGTCGCAGCACCCGCCTGATGAGCGAGGATGAATTTCCGCGGCCCGACATCACGCTCGAGCGCTTGCAGCAACTCAAGCCCTCGTTTGACGCTCAGGGCCAAGTGACCGCCGGCAATTCCAGCGGCGTGACCGACGGCGCCGCCTTCGTGGCGGTGCTGGAGGCGGGCGCCGCCAAAGAGCGCGGCCTGCAGGCCCAGGCGCGCCTGGTCGATTGGGCCACGGTCGGCGTCGATCCGCGCATCATGGGCATAGGGCCAGTGCCGGCGGTGAATCTGCTGCTCGAACGCCAGGGCCTGAAGGTCAGCGACATCGATTATTTCGAGATCAACGAAGCCTTTGCGGTGGTCAATCTGCACGCCGAGCGTGAGTTGGGCCTGCCGCGCGAGCGTACCAATTTGTACGGCGGCGGCATCTCTATCGGCCACCCACCCGGCGCCACCGGCCTGCGCATGACCATGACCGCCATGCACCATTTGCAAGATACCGGCGGGCGCTATGCGATCATGGCTTTGTGCATAGGTGCGGGCCAAGGCATGGCCCTGCTGATTGAAAACCTGCTGCGCTGAACATTTTTTTCAACCCACGAGGAGACAACCATGAACCATCACCCTACCCGCCGAACCGCCCTGGGCGCGCTGGCTGCCAGCGGCTTGGCCGGTCTTGCACCTGCCGCCTGGGCCCAGGCCAGCAGCTTCCCGAACAAACCGATCAAGATCATCATGCCCTGGGCCGCCGGCGGCGGCGGCGATGTACTGGTGCGCGCCATGCTGCCGGCGCTGTCGCAGCGTTTAGGCCAAGCGGTGGTGGTGGACAACCGCCCCGGGGCGATTGGCACCATAGGCAGCCTGGCGGCAGCCCGCAGCCCGGCCGATGGCTACACATTGGTCTATGGCGCTGCTGACTCGCACTCGATCGCGCCGCACATCCTCAAGCAGTCCCCCTACGACTCCAAGAAAGACTTTGTGGCGGTGGCTCCCATTGGCTTTACCCCGCTGGCGCTGGTGGTGCATGCCTCGCATCCGGCCAAGACCTTTGCTGAATTCCTACAGATGGCCAAGGCGGCCAAGGAGCCCATGACGTTTGGCTCCTGGGGCCTGGGCAGTTCGGGGCAGATCACCATGGAGGCGCTCAAGCAGGTGGCCGGGATTGACCTGCTGCATGTGCCCTACAACGGCACCGCGCCGCTGATGCAGGCGCAGCTGGCCAACCAAATCAACAGCGCGATCGTGCCAATTCCCGTGGCCGCAGGCCATGCCCAATCGGGCGCGGTGCGCATGCTGGTGATCACTGCACGCGAGCGCCTGCCCGGCTACACCAACATCCCGATCATGAAAGAGTTGGGCATCGCCATCGACATGGGCCCCTGGCTGGGCTTTCTGGCACCGGCCGGCACGCCGCCGGACATCGTGGCCAAGCTCAATGCCGCTTTTGACGCGGCCATGGCTGAGCCGCAGGTCAAGGAGACCATGACCAAGATGTCCATGGTGGCCGACCGCATGAACGCGCAGGCCTACCAGAGCTTCTACAACAGCGAGTTTGACCGCTGGGGCCAGTACATCCGCACAGCCAACGTCAAGCTCGACCAGTAAGCCTGATCCGACATTTCGATGAAAAACGGGCCCCCAGGGCCCGTTTTTTCATGGTGCGATTGTGCGCAGCTCAAACCTTGTCCGGCCGGTCTGCGATGGTGCGGCGGCCCTCGGCGACGTCGGCCATCAAAGGCAGCGCGGCCGGATCAACCATGCAGTCGCAAAACAAGGTGCGCTCGGCGGCGCGGGCCTGCTCGAGCTCCCAGAGCGGCCCCCGGCGCACCAGCTGCTTGATGTGGGCGCAGGCACGCGCCGGCACCGCCGCCATCTGACTGGCCCAGGCGCGAGCCTGGGCCATCACATCGTCCACACAGGCACCCGCCAGGCGCAGCTCGAATACTTCGCGCGGGCTCATGACGTGGGCTGTAAGCAGCATCTGCAAAGTGGCGCTGGTGCCCAAAAGGCGGGCCAGGGCCTGGGTGCCGCCGGCGCCGGGCAGCAGGCCCAAATTGAGCTCGGGCAGGCCCAGTTGAAAAGAGCCGGCCTGCACCACCCGCAAATCGCAGCCCAGCGCCAGCTCGAAACCGCCGCCCATGGCCACCCCGTTGATGGCGGCAATGAAGATCAAATCGCTCGCTTCGATGCGGTCGATGCAGCGGTGGACGCCGCCTTGCGGCACCGAGCGCTCCAAAGAAAACCGCTTGCCCCGCGCCGCCATGGCTTGGGCCCGCTGGTGCAGGACGGCCACATCGTAATGACGCACAAACACGCCCGGATCCCGCCCTGTGAGGATCACTACCCGAGCCTCGGGCCAGGCCTGACGATCATGCAGGCGCTCAAGCACCTCCAGCAGCTCGATCTCCATCGCCTCGTCCATCAGACCCTGATTGGGGTTGAACAGGCGCACGGTGGCGCAGGGACCATCGACGACGCAGTCGACGCGCTGACCTTCAAACATCATCATGGTTTACAACTCCTGCCTGGGATCCGTGGGTGATAAAACCTGGCGGCACTGTAGCAGCGCCAGAGCGGCTGCGGCCCTCGGCCGGGCCTGGATGCAAGGCAGGGGGGTGAGCACCATAGAGGCGCCAGCGATGATTTAGAATTGAAGGCTTATGTCCCGCCTGAAGACTTTATGCCTAGCCCTCTGGGCCTGCGCCTGCCTTGCCGCGCACGCGCAGCCGTCCGGCCCTGTGCAGGCAGCGCCGCAGGGGCAGGCCAGTGCTGGGACCAGCGATTCTTCAGCCAGTCACCCTGCCGTGGAATTGGCGCGCAAGCTGCTTGGCATTCCTTATCGGTGGGCTGGGGCCGATCCTGCGCGTGGCTTTGACTGCAGCGGCTTGGTCTACTATGTTTTCAATGAGTTGCAGGTGCGCATACCGCGCATGCAGCGCGATTTGTTCAAAAGCGCAGAGCAGGTCGGCAAGGCCGATCTGAAGCCTGGCGATCTGCTGTTTTTCAACACCTTCGCCACCTTGTCCCATGTGGGCATTTACATCGGTGAAGGCCGCTTTATCCACGCCCCAAGGCGCGGTACCACGGTGACCATCGAATCCATGGATTCGAGCTACTACCGCGGCCGCTTTGCCGGCGCCAGGCGCGTGATGCCTCCTGCCGCAGGCCCTGTGCCCGCACAAGCGCCTGGCCTCTGAATCCCGTTTTTAGAAGGTTTTCGATGTTGTCTGCCAACTTGACCCTGGCGCGAGCTTGTGCTGCGCTGGCCGTGCTCGCCTGCGCCCTCTACCTGAATGTGCGACCGGTCCAGGCCCAGGCCCAGAGCGCAGCCGCCCTGGCCCTGCTGGCCGGCCAGTCGCCCAAGGAGGGCGTTCCGGCACAGCTGCAGGGCGAGGCCTGGTCGGCTTACGCCCAGGCGGTGCAACGCAATTGGAAGCAGTACCACAGCCAAATTGGCGAGCCCATGCAGGCCTGGGCAGGCAAGCAGATCCCGGCTTTCCAGAACACCGTGTTCTACCCCTTCTCCGGGCCGGACTTTGCCACCGTCAGCCAGTTGTTTCCGCAAGCCAAACGCTATGTGATGGTGGCCATGCAAGCGGCAGAGCGGCCCATCGACTTGACGGAACTCAAGCCCGAAGCCGCGCGGCAAACGCTGGAAGTGCTCACCGGCGCCTGGGAGTACTACGGACGCGACGGCTTCTTTGTGACCGAATACCTGGACAAATACCTGCACAGGAACCGGGTGCGCATTGGCGCGTCGACCTTCCTGAGTTCCTTTTTCCAGCTCAAAGGGCTGAAGGTCAATAGCATCGCCCCCATACAGATCAATGCCACCGGTGACGTCGAAGAACTGCCTGTCAGTGATGCGAACTGGCGTTCGGTACGGTTTCGCCTTGAGCGCGCCGGCGAACAGGTCGTGGTGGACTATTTGCGCATTGACCTGTCCGACAAGGGCCTGTCGGCCAACCCTCAGCACCATCAGTTCGTTCGACAGATGTCGGCCAATCCAGTGCTGCTCAAGGCAGCCTCACACCTGCCGCAAAACAACAGCTTTTCCATGGTGGCCGCCAGCATGACCAGCCAGGCGCCCTTCATCATCCAGGATGAAACCGGCATCAAATACGGTCAGCTGAAAGATAACTTCGGCCTGACACTCTACGGCCGGTTTGAGCGGGCCCATGTGGCCTTTGGCGGCTACCAGCGCGACCTGGCCAAGGCCTTCGCACAGGGCAAGGACATTCAGCCGCTGGCCTTTCGGGTTGGGTATTTCAAAGACGGCAACTACGCCCTGATCGTGGCCAAGCGAAAAAGCTAGCGCATAGTCTGATGTGATCTCCTCCAACGGCCTGCTCGCGCTGCCCCTGCTGGCAGCCCTGTACCTGCGACTGGACAGTCAGCGAGCGCGCCTCTTGCTGCTGCTGATCGCTGGCGCGGTGACGCTGAGCGCCGATTTTTGGCTGGCCGAGCCCGCCAGTCGCCTAAAAGCCACGCTCGACCTGCTGCTGGTCAGCGCCCTGCTGCTGCTGAGCTGGGCGGGCTGCCAGCTCTTGGCCGCCCGCAAGGCGCACGGCCGAGGCCCACTGACCGCTCTGATCGTGCTGGAAATCACGCCACTGGTGGGCTACAAATTGCTGATGGCCGGCGTGGCCGAGCACTTCATGCTGCCTGCACAGGCCGAGGCGATGCAGGGCTTGCTGCCACCGCTCGGGCTTTCGGTGATGACCTTCCAGGCGGTCAGCTACACGGTGGACAGTTACCGCCGAGAGGTGGCAACCCGCGATTGGCGCCATTTCGGCGTCTACATGAGCTTCTTTCCCCATCTGGCGGCCGGGCCTGTCCTCAAGGCCTCGGACTTCATCGCGCAGCTGATGCAGCCTCGGCCAGCAGACCAGGAAGACGTGCGCGCCGGCCTGTGGCGCATCTTCAAAGGCCTGGTCAAGAAACTGCTGCTGTCCGACCTGATCGCCAAGGCCGGCGTGGCTCCCGTCTTTGCTGACCCGCAGGCCTTCTCGTCGACCGAGATCATGGTTGCGACGCTGGCCTTCACCATTCAGATCTACCTGGATTTTTCCGCTTACAGCGATGTGGTGATTGGCAGCGCCCGCCTGCTGGGCCTGAAGCTGCCCGAGAACTTTGACCGGCCCTACCAGGCCACCTCGATCGCGGCCTACTGGCGCCGCTGGCACATGAGCTTGTCGGCCTGGGTGGGTCACTACGTCTACCGGCCCCTGGGCGGCAACCGGGTGGTGCGCTGGAAGATTTACCGCAATGTGATGATCTCCATCGTGCTGCTGGCACTCTGGCATGGCCTGACGCTCAACTTCCTGGTGTATGGCCTGCTGCATGGCACGGCGGTGTGTATCTACCGCTGGCTCAGCGAGCAGAGCGCCTGGCAAGCCTGGAGCGAGCGGCACGATCTGCAAGCGCGCGTCGGCGGTTGGATACTGACCTTTGCTTTTGTGGTGGTCGCCCGCATTCTGTTCAAGACACCGAGCTTCGAGGATGCAGCCATCTTCTGGAACGCGCTCTGGAACTCCGAGCTCAGCGCCTGGCCCCGCTTCGGCCAGGCCTTCTGGATCTGTCTGGGCGTGGGCATGGCCGGCTGCTTTGCACCGCATGCTTGGAAGCTCCAGATCCAGCGGGTCTTTGAGCGACAAGCGGCGCTGCTGCAGGGGCTGGCCCTGGCCGGCGTCCTGGTGCTCAGCGCCTGGCTGTCCGATGGCCAGGCCCTGGCCTTCATCTACCGGCAGTTCTAAGCCATGGCATCACAGCGCGATCAGGCCAAAAGCTCCAGCCAACACCTGCTGCTGGTGCTGGCGGCCACTGTGAGCGCGCTGGCCCCGCTCTACTGGATTGATGACGCGCGCACCCTGAGGCCCAGCCGGGTCCTTGGGCCGCTGGGCATCCCTTCTGCGACCGTGGCAGAGCAGGACCTGACGCAGGCGCCCGCCCAGGCCAGCCCACCGGCCGCCCCTGCGACCAAGGCGGCCAGCCCCGCCCCGCTGCGGGCCCAGGTGGCCCCAGCGCAGGAACAAGCCGCGCAAGGGGCCAAATTGGAGCCGGCCGCCGCACCGAAAAGCCCACCCTCACCCCCCGAACATACCGCCAAGGCGCCGAGCGCCGGGGCAAGTTCACCGTCGACGGGCCCGTCGTCCAGCGCGCCCAACAGCCCTGCCGGGGCACGAACACCGCCGCTGGTGGCCATCGAAGGCCCTGAGCACCTCAAAGGTTTTTACAGCACCTTGGCGCGGGGCGAGCGCGACGGCCCGGTCAGGGTCCTGCACTACGGCGACTCCACCTTGGCCGGCGATGGGGTGGCCAAGACGGTACGCCAGCGCATGAAGACCCAGTTCGGCGACGGCGGGCCAGGTTTTGTGGTGGCCGGTATGGATCCACGCTGGATGCGCCGTGACGATGTGCGGGTCAACCGCAGCGGGGAGTGGGAGGTGTTCACCATCCTCAACGGCGGCAACCAGGGTCGCTACGGGCTGGGTGGCATCGTGGCCAAAGCCCGCGGCGCCACACAGGTGCAGATCGCGCCGGCCAAGTCTGGCCAGACCCTAGGCCAGCGCCTGGAAATCTACGCTCAGAAAAGCCGGCGGCCCGAGGCGCTGCGGCTGCAGATCAATGGCACAGCTGCCGCGCCAAGGCGCATCGAGCACGGGCAATTTGACCAATGGGTTATCGACAGCGAGGCGGGGATCGTCTCGACCGCGCTGCAGGTGCAGGAAAACGGGCTGGAAATCTATGGCCTGGTGCTCGAAGCCCAGAGCGGCATCACCTGGGAGACCACCGCGGTAGTGGGTATCGCCAGCGGATCGATCCGGCAATTCAATGCCGATCATCTGGCCGAACAGACCCGGGCTCGGCGGCCCGATCTGATTGTGGTGATGCTCGGCGGCAACGATGCAGGCAACGGCAATATTCTGGCCGGCGACGGCAAGCTTTACCGCGAGAGCTTCATCAAAGCGGTGCAGGTGCTGCGCCAGGGCGCACCGCAAGCGGCTTGTCTGATCATGAGCCCGCTCGATCAAGGAACACTGGGCGATGATGGCCGGATTTATTCAAAGAGGACTATGGCTCGCATGGTGGCTTTGCAACGTATGGCCAGTCAGGACATGGGCTGCGCCTTCTGGAACAGCTGGGAATTCATGGGGGGCCAAAACTCCTTTGCCCGCTGGCTCGATCAAGGGCTGGCTTGGACCGACCTGATGCACTTGACCGAAAAAGGCCTGAACCGAATTGGCCAGGGTCTGTCGGACGCTTTGCTGCAGGGCTATGAGCAACACCGGAGGGGCCAATGAGGTCGGCCAGAGGCGCGCTGCTTTGGCTGACGCTGGCCTGCGCGGCCCCACTGGCCTGCGCCGAGGGCGGCTCAGCTGCCCCTGCAGCGCCCGCCACCAGCGCCGAACTGCCGCCTTTGCACTTCGCAGCGACCGTGCCCGGCGGTGCCCACATGCAGCCCCTGCGCTGCGCCACGCCCACGCGCACCATACAAACACCGCCGCGCCCCGTCGAGGGGGGTGCACCACCGGCTGGCTCGGACGAAGAGGAATTGCCGCTGACCCAGCAGCAGGAGCAGGAATTGCGCAAAGAGGCCCTGCCCGCGCCGACGCTGGAGGACCTGCGCAAGGCCCTGCCGCACGAAGAGTGGCTCAAGGTCATGCACCAGCGCATCCGCGATGTGGCCGGCAGCCGGGTGGCGCGCATCGGTGTCTGGGGCGGAAGCCACATGGCGGCCGAATACTTTGTCGGTGAGTTGCGGCGCCAGTGGCAAGGCCGCTACGGCGCGGGCGGGCCTGGCCATGTCAACCTGCTATACGGTCTGCCCGGCATCCGTTTGCCGGTCAATGCGATGTGCCGGCAGGGCCGCTGGCAGCATGAGTTGGCGCCCCGCGCCCTGGGCGCGGCTGCGCTCAGTGCCGGACTGGGCCTGTTCATGGTCAACAGCCGTGAAGCCGGCGCCTTCATAGAAATCGATCCGGGCAATGCCAGTGCAGCTGCGGTGCGCACCATCACCCTGCACTTCCTGCGTCAAGCAGAGGGCGGCATGCTGACGCTGGTGGTCGACGACGTTCCCGTGGGGCAAATCGATACCAAGGGCCCGCTGGCGCTCGGCTCGGTACAGATCAAGGGCTTGGCCGCGCTCAGCCGTGTCAAGCTGGTGGCACAGGGGCGCGAGCCGGTGGGCCTTTTGGGCGTCTACGCCGAGGCCGACCAGGGCGTGGTCCTCGACAATTTCGGCATCGCCGGTGCCTCGGGCGCCTTCTGGACCACGGTCCAGTCCGAGTTGATGCAGCAGGCCACAGCCCAAAGACCTTACGAGTTGGTGATGCTGGCCTACGGCACCAACGATGTGACCGGCGCGCACTGGGATCCACAGGACTACCGGCGCCGCTTCGAAACCACGGTGGAGGCAATGCGTCAGGTCATGCCGCAGGCCCTGTGCGTCCTGATCACCCCCGGCGATCGGGTCACCACCAACAAGGTTCGCAGCGTGGTCCGCGACCGCAACGGGCGCACGCGCAAGGTGGTGCAGACCCGCTACGACCTCAAGACCTTCCCGCAAAGGCATATGGAAGCGGCCCGCATACAGCGCGAGGTCGGCCAGCGCCACCAGTGTATGACCTGGGACTTCTCGCTGGAGATGCGCAAGGCCGGCGGCGCCTATGATTTGATGAAGAAGCAACCGCCCTGGATGGCGCGCGATCTGATCCACCTCACACCGCTGGGCTACCAGGAAATGGCCAAGGTCTATGCCAAATGGCTGGGACTGTGAGCCGCAGCCCCGGGGCCCGCTAAGGCAGGCGGCTCAAAAACTGACGCAAGCCGGCATTGAAGGCCGGCGCACTATCGACAAACAAGGCGTGGCCCGCATCGTCGAAGACCGTCACCGATGCACCTACACGCATTTGGAGCAATTCCTCAGCCTGGGCCGAATACCGGGGCGTGATCGCATACCAAAGCGGCACGGTGCTGGCCAATACCGCCTGCCGGTAGTAGTCGCGGGCATGCGGCTTGTCGAGCAGGCGCCAGGCCACCGCCGGTGGCAGCTGTCTGGCCGACCGCTCGACCGCTTGCAATAAATCATCCTCAGGGGGCCGCTTGAAGATTGCCCGCGAGAACTCCTTTACGTATCGGTCAAAGGGCTCGCGCCCCATCGGGCGCTGTCGTCGCGCAGCACCGGAGGCTACCGGCGCCGGCCCCATACCTATCGAGTTGTCGATCAGCACCAGACCCTGCAGGCCGGGCATGGGGTGGCGGGTCAAGGTTTCGAGCATCTCCATGACGCCCAGAGACCAGCCTATGAGCACATAGTTGGAGAGCTTGAGGTGTTGCACCAGTTCATGAATGTCGCGCGCACGGCGGGCCGCAGACAGGTCCTTGACCTGAACCTGAGACCGCCCCTGGCCACGGGGGTCCAGCACGACCACCCGGTGGTCCTCGGCCAGATCGTGCCACTGGTACTTGAAGACTTCGGCCGGCATCAGCCAGCCAGGAATAAAGACCAGGGTACGCTCGCCTTGACCTACATTTTTATAATGCAAAGTCGCGCGATCGGATGTCTTGAAAGAGTGCTCGGTTTCGAGCGTGCTCGCCAAACAGGGGGGCGCCAGAGTCATCACAAGAAATACAAGAATTGCGATCATCGCCCACCGAACAGGATTTCATGCATTCTAGTGATGGGCCACGGCCCACCCTCTCCACCGTTGACGCCGTCTGCCTGATTTTGGGCACAGTCATTGGTGCAGGTATTTTCAAAGCCCCTTCGGTCGTGGCCGGCCATGTCGGCAGCGTGTCCGATTTCCTGATCGTCTGGATCCTCGGGGGCCTGATCTCCATCGGCGGTGCGCTGTGCTATGCCGAACTGTCCAGCAGCCATCCGCATGCCGGCGGCGAATACCACTTCCTCTCGCGCGCATTTGGCAAACACCTGGCGTTCTTCTATGCCTGGGCGCGCAGCACGGTGATCATCACCGGCTCCATCGCCATCCTGGCCATCACCCTGGGCGACTATATGTCGACCATCTTGTCACTGGGCCCCTACTCCAGCTATCTTTGGGCCCTGATTGCCATCACCGCGGTCAGCGCCCTGAACCTGCTGGGCATACGCGAGAGCACAAGGGTGCACAACGCGATGACGGTGCTGGAGGTCCTGGGCATCGTCGCCATCGTCTACGCGGGCTTTTCGGTCAATGGCATCAATTCCATGGGAGAACTGCTCGCACGCCAAAGCCGCCCTACCGAATATGGGCTGGCCATGGTGTTTGTGCTGCTGACCTTCGGCGGCTGGAACGAGGTGTCTTACCTGTCAGCCGAAATGCGCGACAAGCGCAGGGGCATCAGCCGGGCCCTGGTGTGGGGCCTGGGCGGCGTGACGCTGCTCTACCTGCTGGCCAATCTGGCCTATTTGCACGCGCTGGGCTTACCAGGCATGGCGCAATCGAACGCGGTGGCCTCCGACGTATTCACCCTGGCTTTTGGCAAGGGCTCGGCCATGGTCTTTAGCGTGATCGTGATCCTGTCCTGCCTCAATTCACTCAACGCCACCATGATCTTCGGTGCGCGCAGCGCCTTTGCCATGGGGCAGGACTTTCGCAGCTTCGCCTGGCTGGGCCGCTGGCACCACTCAGGCCACCCGCGCAACAGCCTGATGGTGCAAGCGGCTGTAGCGCTGGCGGTGGTAGGGCTGGCCACGGTCACCCGTCAGGGCTTTGAAACGGTGGTCGAATTCACCGCGCCGGTGTTTTGGGCTTTCATTTTGTTGGTCGGGGTGGCCTTGATCGTGCTGCGGCGCCGGCACCCGGGCCTGCACCGCCCCTTCAAGGTGCCGCTCTACCCGTGGCTGCCCCTGGGATTTATCGCGGTGACGGGCTGGATGCTGTGGTCCAGCCTGGTCTATACCGGCCTGGGCGCGCTGGTCGGCGTGGCCGTGCTGTGCCTGGGCCTGATCCCGCTGGGCTGGGACGCGCTGCGCCAGAGGCCTGGCGACGCTGCGCCTCATGGCATCAGCGGTAGATCGAGCGACGCGTAGGCGCGCTGGCGGGCCACGCGCGCCACATTGCTCGCCTCTGCGCTGGCCGCCATCGGGCTGATCGGGTTAAAGCGCAACTGCAGCACCTGAGCCGCAGGCGGCATGGAAGGTTCTGCCGCTTGCGCAAGCACCGTCGCCGTCTGGTTGGCCGGTCGCAGCGCCGCCTGCACCTGGGGGACTGAACCCTGCAGCCGATGGGTGGTCTCGATCACCGATGCCAGAGCGCTGGCATAGCGCGGACCGGTGGCATAACCGGAGCGTTGCATGGCCGAAGCAAAAGCGTTCGGATCGCCCAGGTTTTGCATGACCTGCGCATAGCGAGGCTGCTGGCTGATCAGCCGGGCATAGTCGGCAAAAGACTCTTCGTAACTGGAATAGGCGCGGAACTCGCCGACCATGCGCTGGGTCGATCCGTTGATGTGTTCGGTGGTCCAGACCTGTACCGTTGGGCCCTGCCAGTTACTGCCAGCGCGGATACCAAACAGATTGAAGGAGTTGCGCCCATCAGGCGCGCGGATCTCCTGCCGCCCCCAGCCGGTTTCAAGGGCCGCTTGCGACAACATATAGGTGGCAGGAATGCCGCTGGCTGCCTGCACCCGCTGAGCCGCTTGGGCATGGCGGACCAAAAACGCGCTGGCGCTGCCCGCAGCACTGGCGGGCAGTACGCCGACCACCTGCGGCTTGACGAGCGCTTGAGCAACAGGTGCAGCCATCGGGGCGCTGGTCTGGCTTGCGCTGTGTGCACGCCCGTAAGGCTGTACGGCAGCTTGGCGTGCAGTTCCTGGCGCCGCGTCCAGCGACGACACATCGATCACCTGTCCAGGCAGGATCAGGTTTGGATCGGCGATGCCATTGTCACGGGCCACGCCGACCGCCATTTGATAGAGCTGCGCCGGACTGGCGCTGCGCCCGGGCTGGGTGAGTTGCAAATGACGCGCGACGATGCCTGACAAGGTATCGCCCGGCCGGACCTCGGCCTCACTGAGGGCGCTGCTACCGGGCTGCGCTGACTGCACTTGGGCCAGGGTCTGGGCAAATCCGGCCGACTGCGCGCGGTCCGCGCGCGCTGCCGCACCCACCGGCCGCCTCAAGGGCTCGGTCGGTTGGGCTGATGGCAATAGGGCGGGCGAGACTGGCATGGCAAAAACAGGGCCACCTCAGGCGCCATGGGGCGCCGCTGGGGTGAACGGAAATTCGACAGATCCCTCTCGAAGCAAGATCCGTTCCACGTCGAACCAGACTTACTGCTCAAAAAAGCGGGAAGCCGCCAGAAAGTAAGCGCAGGCTAACTTTACGAGCCGTCCGCCTGCCGAGAGCGCTGCTGGCGGCGCCGCTTGGCTTTGTTGTGCGAGGCCGGCGCCTGCCGCTCGCGCTCGGCAGCTGCCGAGCGCATTTGCGCGAGGGCCTCCTGGCTGCGCTGGAAGCGACGGCGGTTCATGACGCGCCGCAGCCAGGCGCCAACGAAAAAACTCAGCAGGCCGGAGATGACCAGGATGATCCAGGCGTCAGACGTCATGGGCTTAGGGCTCGTTCAAAAACAGGGCTTGCAGGTCGTTGAGGAAATCAAAGCCGCGCGCGGTGGGCCGGATCTGCTGCAAATCGGCCTCCAGCCAGCCGCGCGCACGCCCCTGCGCCAGCGCCTCCTGCAGTACCGAAGGCGGCAAGCCAGTGCGATCGTTGAAGCTTTGCAGCGCAAAACCCTCGGGCAGACGCAGGGCGTTGAGCATGAACTCAAAGGGCAGTTCGCCGCGGCTGACCTCCTGCTCCTGGGCTACCGCCTGACCCAAGGCTGCGCGCTCCATGTACAGACGCGGCTCGCGCAAGCGCACCTGACGCACCACCCGGTGGGCAAAGCTGAGCTTGGAATGCGCGCCCGCGCCTATGCCCAGGTAGTCACCGAACTGCCAGTAGTTGAGGTTGTGCCAGCAGCGGTGGCCTGGCCGTGCATAGGCCGATACCTCGTAGCGCTGCAGACCGGACAAGGCGGTGCGCTCGCTGATGCGGTCGAGCATCTCGTAGGCCAGATCCTCCTCGGGCAGGGCCGGCGGGTATTTGGCGAAATAGGTGTTGGGCTCGACTGTCAGGTGGTAGATCGACAGGTGCGGCGGCTGCAAGGCCAGGGCCTGATCAATGTCTGCATCGAGCCTGGCCATGTCCTGCCCCGGCCAGGCATACATCAGGTCGAGGTTGAAGGTCTCGAAGCACTGCGCCGCCTCGGCCGCAGCGGCCAGGGCCTGAGCGCGGTCATGCACCCGCCCCAGGGCCTTTAGGGCCTGATCGTCAAAACTTTGTACGCCCAAAGACAGCCGGGTGACGCCGGCTTGGGCAAAGGCGCGAAACCTGTCCTTTTCGAAAGTACCGGGGTTGGCCTCGAGGGTGATTTCGGCGTCGGCGGCCAGGCGCAGGCGAGCGCGCAGCCCGCTCAAAAGCTGATCGATGGCTGCCGGCGAAAACAGGCTGGGCGTGCCGCCGCCGATGAAGATGCTGTGCACCGGCCGCCCCCAGATCAGCGGCAGGGCCTGGTCCAAGTCAGCCAAGAGCGCATCAATATAAGCCTGCTGCGGCGCCTGATCGGCCGCGATCTCGTGCGAATTGAAGTCGCAATAGGGGCACTTGCGGATGCACCAGGGCAGATGCACATACAGCGACAGCGGCGGCAGCGCCGGCAACTGCAAGGTGCCCGGCCGCAGGTAATGGGCGAGATCTTGCACAGGCACCTTAAGCCAGCCAGCGCTCGCGCATCAAGGCCGCCATCTGGCGGGCGGCCTGACCGCGGTGACTGTTCGCGTTCTTCACCTCCACCGGCAGTTCGGCAAAGGTCTGGCCGAAGGCAGGGATGTACATCACCGGGTCAAAACCAAAGCCATGGCTGCCGCGCGGTGCGCGGGTGATCTCGCCAGCAGCGCGGCCGACCGCAATCAGCGGCTCCGGATCATCCGGGCTGCGCACCGCCACCAGGGTGCTGACCAGAGCGGCGCGGCGGTCGTCGATGTGCTCCATCTGCTCCAGCAAGGCCTTGACGTTGTTGGCATCGCCCTTGTCGTAACCAAACTGGGTGGCGTAGTAGGCGGTATCGACCCCAGGCAGGCCGCCAAAGGCGTTGACACACAGCCCGGCGTCATCGGCCAGCGCCGGCAAGCCACTGGCGCGGCTGGCATGGCGGGCCTTGGTCAGCGCGTTTTCCACAAAGGTGCGAAACGGCTCCTCGGCTTCGCCTATGCCCAGATCGGATTGGCGTACCAATTCCAGCCCCAGAGGCGCGAACATGGCCTGCAGCTCGGCCAGTTTGCCGGCATTGTGGGAAGCCAGGACCAGTTTCATCGCAGCGGCTGGGCCAGTGCCGCCTTTTGCAGGCCAATCAGCTCGGCGATGCCGTTTTCGGCCAGCGCCAGCAGCTGATCCATTTCCTTGCGGGTAAAGGCCAGGCCTTCGGCGGTGCCCTGCACCTCGACGAAATGGCCGGCTTCGGTCATGACCACATTCATGTCGGTATCGCAGGCCACATCTTCGACATATTCCAGATCGAGCAGGGGCGTGCCCTCCACCAGGCCCACCGAAATCGCCGCCACATGGCTGCGCACCGGGCTGCTTTGCAGCTTGCCCTGGGCCAGCAACAGGCTGACCGCGTCCTGCGCGGCCACAAAGGCACCGGTGATGGCAGCGGTGCGGGTGCCGCCGTCGGCCTGGATCACATCGCAGTCCAGGTGTATGGTGCGCTCGCCCAGCAGGCTTAAATCAAACACAGCGCGCAGGCTGCGGCCGATCAGACGCTGGATTTCCTGGGTACGCCCGCTTTGCTTGCCGCGGGCGGCCTCGCGGTCGCTGCGGGTATGGGTCGAGCGCGGCAGCATGCCGTACTCGGCGGTGAGCCAGCCCTGGCCACTGCCTCTTTGGTGGGGCGGCACCTTTTCCTCGACAGAAGCGGTGCACAAGACCTTGGTGTTGCCAAATTCAATCAGCACCGAACCTTCGGCATGGATGGTGTAGCCACGGGTGATGCGAACCTGGCGCAGTTGGGCGCTCGAACGCTGAGCAGGACGGACAAAAGACATGGGGGGTTTCGCGAAAATCGAGCCGGGCCGAATGCCTGACTGCCAAGCGCGCTATGGTAGCGCCTGTACTGCCTGTAACAGCCGGCGGTGGCCGAAGTGGCCTGCGCCGCCGGTCGGTCCGGACCGATCCAAGCCCGACAGGGGCTTGTCCAGCCGCACCCGCCGACATGGCTATAATATTCGGTTTGCCGCACAGGCCTTAGCCTTTGCCCAGCAAAGAATCTTCACCGCCCTTGAGCCGGAGCCGCACCCAAGTTCTGATGTCATCAGCGCCAGGGGCAGGCGGCACAGCACAGGACAGGGGCGAGGTGCAGCGAAGGCTGCTAACTTTTTTTGGAGTGTCCTCATGGCACGCGTCTGTCAAGTCACGGGCAAGAAGCCCATGGTTGGGAATAATGTTTCCCACGCCAACAACAAAACCAAACGCCGGTTCATGCCGAACCTGCAATATCGCCGTTTCTGGGTCGAGAGCGAAAACCGCTGGGTGCGTCTGCGCATCACCAACGCGGGTCTGCGTCTGATCGACAAAAACGGCATTGATGCGGTGCTGGCCGATCTGCGTGCCCGCGGTGAAATCTAAGGAGCACGAACATGGCAAAAGGCGCACGCGAAAAAATCAAGCTCGAGTCCACCGCCGGCACGGGCCACTTCTACACCACCAGCAAGAACAAGAAAACCACGCCGGAAAAAATGCTGATCATGAAGTTTGACCCCAAGGCTCGCAAACACGTCGAGTACAAGGAAGTCAAGCTCAAATAAATCGAGCGGCTTAGCCGTTCACCAAGCCCGCCCACGCAAGTCGGCGGGCTTTTTTTATCGTCGCCCCTGGGGGCCGACTCCCATCAGCGCCGCTTCGCGCGACAATCGAATCTCATTTTTCCATTCCACTGCATCATGAACATCAGCAAAGACTGCGCAGTGACCTTGCGACTGAAGGTCAGCGACGCCCAAGGACAGGTGATCGAAAACGGCAAGGAGCCGGTTTCCTATTTGCACGGCGGCTACGGCAACCTGATCCCCAAGCTCGAAGAAGCTCTGGAGGGCCAGGCTGTGGGCTTTAAGGGCAGCTGGACACTCAGCCCGGCCGATGGCTTTGGCGAGCGCGACGAATCGCTGGTTCAGACGATCGCCAAGACCGACTTTCCACCAGGCGTGAAGGTCGGTGGCCAGCTCGAAGGCCGAGGGCCGGACGGCAGCCAGATGGTGCTGACCGTGGTCAAGATCAAGGGACCCGAGGTCATCCTCGACGGCAACCACCCGCTGGCGGGCAAGACCCTGCTGATCAGCGCACAGGTGCTGGAAGTGCGGGCCGCCTCCGGCGAGGAAATCGCCCACGGCCATGTGCACGGGGCCCACGGCCACCAGCACTGAGCCTTGCTCTGCGCTACTGTGGGGGCCGGCGGGCGGCGGCCAGCAGGCCCCAGGCGGCCATGAACATGGCCGCGATCACTGGGCCGAGGACAAAGCCGTGCAGGCCAAACAGCGAGATGCCGCCCAGGGTGGACAGCAGCACCAGATAGTCGGGCATCTTGATGTCCTTGCCCACCAGCACCGGTCGCAGCAGGTTGTCGACCAGACCGATCACCAGCACCCCAAAAGCCGCCAGCACCAGGCCCTGCGTTGTCTGCCCGCTGATCAGCAGGTAGGCCGCCATCGGCAGCCAGACCACCGCTGCGCCGACGGCCGGCAGCAGCGACAAAAACGCCATCACCACACCCCAGAGGACCGGCGCGTTCAGGCCGAGCGCCCAGACGATGAAGCCACCCAAGGCGCCCTGCACCATGGCCACCACGATATTGCCTTTGACGGTGGCGCTGATCACGGTGGCGAACTTGCCGGCCAGATCGCGCTTGATTTCCTGCCGCAGGGGCAGCAGGTGATTGAGCCGCTGCACCAGAGCATGACCATCGCGCAGGAAGAAAAACAGCAGGTAGAGCATGACGAAAAAGCTCACCACCAGATTGAACGCGTCTTGCCCGATGTTGACCGCCTGACCCGCCAAATACTGCGAACCCTGGGTCAAGGCCTGCGTCAATCTTTCCAGCAGCAAACCCGAGCTGCCCAGGCCGAAGCGGTCGAGCAAGGCTGTGATGGATGCTGGCAAGGCGGCATAGATCTGCTGCAGGTAAAGACTGAAATTGATATCGCCGGCCTGGATGCGGCGGTAGACCTGCGCCCCTTCCTGCACCAGCATGGTGGTGATCCAGATCAGCGGCAAGAGCACCAACAGCACGATGAGCGACAGGCAAGCCAGGGACGCAAGATTTTGCCGCCCGGGCCAGGCCCGCAGCAGGCGAGTCTGCAGGGGCGCAAACAAAATCGCCAAGGCTGCCGCCCAAAACACAGCAGAGAAATAAGGCAGCAGGAGCCAGGCAAAAGCCAAACTCACCAATACGATCAGCGCCAGAAAGGCTTTGTCTTCGAGCGAGGAATAAGGTTCAGGCAGCTTGTTGTTCATGACGCTTCTCCGCAGGACACTGGATCAATCAGGCCAACCCACATGGTAGCGGTCTGGCACTGCACTACCATGGCAGGCCCATGAGCAGCCCCGCCCCCGCGACACAAGCAGCGCCCGTGCCCTATGCCGTGGCGGTGCGCGAGCTGTGCGAGTTCACCGCACGCCGGGGCGACCTGGACCTGCGCTTTGGCGGCGCTCCCAGCGCCCAGGAAGGCATGGCCGGACACGCCCTGGTGGCCAGCCGGCGCGGCCCCGACTACCAGCGCGAACTCAGCCTGAGCGCCCAGTGGGGCCGGCTGAGGGTGCGTGGCCGTGCCGACGGCTACGACAGCGCACTCAATCGGCTCGAGGAAGTCAAGACCTATCGCGGACGCTTTGGCTCGATCACACCCGAACAGCAGGACTTACATTGGGCACAGGCCCAAATCTACGGCCACCTGCTGTGCCAGCTGCAGGGCCTGGCTGAGATTGAGCTGGCCCTGGTCTACCTCAACCTGGACGATCAACAAGAGACCGTGTTGCTGCGCGCCAGCAGTGCTGCGTCCTTGCAGGAATTCTTCGAACAGCAATGCGCCATTTTTTCGGCCTGGGCCGAGCAGGAGCTGACCCACCTGAGCCAACGGGAGGAGGCCCTCAAAGCAATGGCTTTTCCCTTGGCGGCGATGCGCGCCGGCCAGCGCAGTCTGGCCGAGTCGGTATGGCGTGCAGCGCGTCAAGGTCGCTGCCTGCTGGCGCAGGCGCCTACCGGTATTGGCAAGACCCTGGGCACCTTGTTTCCTATGCTCAAGGCCATGGGGGCTGCCAGGCCTAAGGGCCCGGACAAGCTGTTTTACCTGTCGGCCAAGAGCTCAGGGCGTGACCTGGCCTTGCGCGCCCTCGATACGCTCAGTCTAGACCCCCAACACAGCGGCTGCCGCCACAGCCTGCGGGTGCTCGAGCTGCTGGCCAGGGACAAGGCCTGCGAGCATCCCGACAAGGCCTGCCACGGCCAGTCCTGCCCGCTGGCACGCGGCTACCACGACAAGCTGCCAGCGGCGCGTGCTGCAGCGGTCAAGGCGCGCTGGCTCGACGGCCAGGCGCTGCGCAAACTGGCCACAGAGCATGACTTGTGCCCCTACCACCTCGGCCAAGACATGATCGTCTGGGCCGATGTGGTGGTCGGCGACTACAACCACTGGTTCGACAGCCACGCAGCCCTGTACGCGCTGAGCCTGGCACGCGACTGGCGCGCAGCCGTGCTTGTCGATGAGGCGCACAACCTGATCGAGCGCGGCCGTCAGATGTACAGCATCACCCTGGATGAGGCGGCGCTCGGCATGGCGCGCAAAACCGCACCGGCCGAGGTCAAAAAAGACATCGACCGGCTGCGGCGCCATTGGCGTGCGCTGCGCGAGGGTCGTTCCGAATACTGCGTACTGGAACACTTGCCGCAGCCCTTGCTGCTGGCCATGCAGCAGCTAAGCGCCCGCATCGCCGCCTGGCAGGCCGAACATCCGACTCTGGCGCTTGGGCCACTGCAGCGCCTGTGGTTTGACCTGAGCCAATTCCTGCAACGGCTAGCCAAGCTGGGCAGCGACAGCCTAATCGATTTGAGTCTGCTGGGCATTGGCACGCGCGAGGAGCGCGCTGTGCTGACGATTCGCAATGTGCTGCCCGCCCCATTTTTAGGTCCACGCCTAGCCGCAGCCCAGTGCTGCGTGCTGTTTTCAGCCACGCTCAGCCCCAGCGAGCACTACCAGCACATGCTGGGCCTGCCTGATGATGCCGTCACCCTGGCGCTGCCCTCGCCCTTTGAGGCCAGGCAGCTGCAGGTGCGTGTGCTGCAGGGTGTGTCGACCCGCTGGCAGGACAGGACGCAGAGCCTGCCGGCGCTCGTCGAGGTGATGGCCCGACAGTGGCAGGTGCGGCCAGGAAAATACCTGGCGTTTTTCAGCAGCTTTGACTACCTGCGCCAGGCCAGCGAGGCCCTGCGCGCGCGCTACCCGCTGCTGCCGCAGTGGCAGCAGAGCGCGCGCATGGACGAGCTGCAACAACGGGCATTTGTGGAGCGCTTTCGCTCGGGCGAAGCCGGCATCGGCTTTGCCGTGCTCGGCGGCTCCTTTGGCGAAGGCATAGACCTGCCCGGCCAACAGCTGATCGGCGCCTTCATCGCCACTTTGGGCCTGCCGCAACTCAACCCGGTCAACGAGGAAATGCGCCGGCGCCTGCAGGCGCTCCTCGGTCACGGCCATGAGCACACCTACCTCTACCCGGGGCTGCGCAAGGTACTGCAGGCCGCCGGCCGGGTGATCCGCAGCGAATCTGACCAGGGGGTGCTTTGGCTAATGGACGAACGCTACGCCCAGGCCCGGGTACTGGCCCTGCTACCACCCTGGTGGCAGCCGCGCCTTATTGCAGACCCCGGTGACCCGTCAATGGCGGCAGACCCGCCGGCTCCTGCCAGCGCCTGAGCTCCTGGCTGAAGCCGTCGAGGTCTTGCGCGCCTGCCTCCTGTTCGCTCTCATCTTCTACCAGCTGATCCGCATCGGCCGAGGTATCGAGCAGATCGGGGCTGTCCAGGGCCGAGCCCGCCACATCGACGGCAAGTTCGGCCTGCTCGCTCCATTCCTCGTCGAGCCAGGCCTCACGGATCTCATCATCGTTTTCCAGATCTGGGCCCTGAGAGACCAGATGGTCGGGCAGGATATCGGCGCCATCGGCCAGGGGCTGACCCGATGCGCTCCGGCCCTCGCCGGTTCCGCTGGCATCGGTATCGGATGCCAGCATCTGGCGATCGCGCGTGCCCAGGCTGTCACTGCCGCTGTCACTGCTGTCGCTCGGGCCCAGGCTGGCCAAGTCATGGCCTGCGGGCATATGCGGCGCCTGAGCGCCGGAGGTAAAACGGGTCATGGCTGCTACTCCCCCATCGGGCCAAGCCCAGCGCCCGGCCCCCTGCGCAAGACTGTGCGCCGGGCCGACCCGCCAGCCGGTCAGTCAAGGCCGGTGCACACTGTCAGCCACAGGGCTGCAGAAAAAAAGGGGGGCTTGCGCCCCCCCACTGATCTCCTGCGGATGGCCTGCCTGCACACGGCCACCCCTCCTCCCTTGTGATGATTTGAGTCTCAGGACGGGGCCAAGCCCTCGGCCGCCTTGCGCCGGCCGGCTCGCCCACCCTTGCGGCCAGCCTCGCGGGCTTCGGCCGAATTGAACTCATGCGCCCGGCCACTGGCGTGGGCCGCCTTCCCGCCCAGGCTGGCGATCTCGCGCTGACGCTGCGGATCCATGGATGCAAAGCCGCGTTTGGCTGGTGTCTTGATCTCAGACTGATCGCTCATAGTGAAGTTCTCCTGCTGGTTGGGTTATCGATGAAACACAGCAAGACTGTAGAAAACTGCCAGATGTTCAGTCATCGGCAAATTGCGCTGGCGCCTGTAGGACAAGGCCGCGCTCGGGGTTTGGTGAGACACGCCGCACTTGGCGCGAGCGGCAGGATGGCGAGCTGCTGGGAATTTGCCTGCTAGATGCGCCGCGGTCCAAACCGCACAAGCTTCTTCAAGCCAAGCTCACCAGGGCTGCGCGCACGATGCTGGCCGCATCCACCCCAAAATGCTCTCGCAGCTGCGCCCGGGTGTCGCTGCGGCCAAAGCCGTCGGTGCCCAGCGTCAGGTAGCGCCGGCCAGCCGGCAGGTGGGCGCGCACGCTCTCGGGCAGCGCCTTGACGTAATCGGTGGCGGCGATGATGGGACCCTGGGTGCCGGCCAGTTGTTCGGCCACAAAAGCGGTGCGGGGCGCAGCGCCGTCCAGGAAGGCGCGCTCGCAGGCCTGTCCGTCACGGGCCAGCTCACTCCAACTGGTCACGCTCAGGACGGTGCTGCTGACACCCTGCTCGGCCAGCAAGCTGGCCGCCGCGATCACCTCGGTGAGGATGG
>CANHGF010000002.1 GCA_947460065.1 Comamonadaceae bacterium | reverse complement strand
TGTTCAAAGGCATGAGCGTCCTCGACAACATCATGTCGGGACGTAACCTGAAGATCAAGAGCAATCTGTTCATGCAGGCCCTGCGCATAGGTCCGGCTCAGCGCGAGGAATTTGAGCACCGGGCCTTCGTCGAGCAGATCATCGACTTTCTGGAGATCCAGCCCTACCGCAAGACCCCGGTCGGTCAGCTGCCCTACGGCTTGCAAAAACGGGTTGACCTGGGCCGAGCCCTGGCCATGGAGCCCCAGGTGCTGCTGCTCGACGAGCCGATGGCGGGTATGAACGTCGAGGAAAAGCAGGACATGTGCCGCTTCGTTCTTGATGTCAATGACGAATTCGGCACCACCATCGTGCTGATCGAGCATGACATGGGCGTGGTGATGGACATCTCTGACCGCGTGGTCGTGCTGGACTACGGCAAGAAGATCGGCGACGGCAGCCCCGACGAGGTCCGCAACAACCCCGAGGTCATCAAGGCCTACCTGGGCACGTCCCACTGAACGAACGAGAGAACCACGATATGGCCTTCTTTCTTGAAACCCTGCTCGGCGGCCTGATGGCAGGCATGCTGTACTCCCTGGTGGCGCTAGGCTTCGTGCTCATCTTCAAGGCTTCGGGCGTTTTTAACTTCGCGCAAGGCGCTATGGTGCTCTTCGGCGCACTGGCCATGGCCCGCTTTGCCGAATGGATACCGGCATGGTCCGGCTTGGACAGCAAGCTGTTTGCCAACATCATCGCCTTCGTGCTGGCCGGCGCCATGATGTTCCTGGTGGCCTGGCTGATCGAGGCCCTGGTGCTGCGCCACCTGGTCAACCAGGAAGGCGCTACCTTGCTGATGGCCACCCTGGGCATCACCTACTTCCTCGAAGGGGCGGGCCAGACCGTCTTCGGCAGCAGCATTTACAAGATCGACATCGGAATGCCCAAAGAGCCGGTATTCGCCTTTCAAAACCTGTTCGACGGCGGCATCCTGATCAACCAGGAAGATCTGATCGCCGCTGGCATCGCGGCGCTGCTGGTGGCCTTGCTCAGCCTGTTCTTCCAGAAGACCTCCACCGGCCGCGCGCTGCGCGCGGTGGCCGACGACCACCAGGCGGCGCAGTCTATCGGCATACCGCTCAACCGCATCTGGTTCATCGTCTGGTGCGTGGCCGGCGTGGTGGCCCTGGTGGCCGGCATGATCTGGGGCTCCAAGCTCGGCGTGCAATTCTCCCTGGCCACCGTGGCTTTGCGCGCACTGCCCGTGGTGATCCTGGGCGGCCTGACCTCGGTGCCGGGCGCCATCATCGGCGGCCTGATCATCGGCGTGGGTGAAAAGCTCTCGGAAATCTACCTCGGCCCCCTGGTCGGCGGCGGCATCGAAATCTGGTTTGCCTACGTATTGGCGCTGGGCTTCCTGCTGGTCAGGCCTCAAGGCCTGTTCGGCGAAAAAATCATCGACCGGGTGTGATGCACGCCACCCCTTGAGGACACCACAAACATGTTGTACAGAGAAAACGGTCAGTTCAAGACCAGCTACCGCGCCGACCAGCAGATCTTCCCGATCGCGCAGGACCGCTATTTCATCATCGCCCTGGTGCTGGCCGCATTCATCGTCGTGCCCATGATGGCCACGGATTATTTCTTCCAGGCCATCTTGCTGCCCTTCCTGATCATGTCCTTGGCGGCCCTGGGGGTGAACATCCTGGTGGGCTACTGCGGCCAGATTTCACTGGGCTCAGGCGCCTTCATGGCCGTCGGTGCCTACGGCGCCTACAACTTCTTCGTGCGTTTTGAAGGCATGCCGCTGATCCCGGCGCTGCTGCTCGGCGGCCTGTGCGCCACGCTGTTCGGAATCCTGTTCGGCCTGCCCTCACTGCGCGTCAAGGGCCTGTACCTGGCAGTGGCCACGCTGGCCGCGCAGTTCTTCTCGGACTGGATGTTCCTGCGCATCAAGTGGCTGACCAACGACTCGCCCTCGGGCTCGGTGTCGGCGGCCGGTCTGCAGGTGTTTGGCTTTCCGATCGAAACGCCGCAGGCCAAGTATTGGCTGTGCCTGGGCATTCTGGTGGTCATGGCCCTGCTGGCCAAGAACCTGGTGCGTAGCGCCATTGGCCGCGAGTGGATGGCCATCCGCGACATGGACGTGGCCGCGGCCGTGATCGGCATCCGCCCCATGTACGCCAAGCTCAGCGCCTTTGCGGTGAGTTCCTTCATCGTCGGCGTGGCCGGCGCGCTGTGGGCCTTCGTCTACTTGGGAACCTGGGAGCCGGCGGCGTTTTCGGTGGACATCTCCTTTCGCCTGCTGTTCATGGTGATCATCGGCGGCCTGGGCTCCATCATGGGTAGCTTCTTCGGCGCGGCCTTCATCGTGGTGCTGCCCATCGTGCTCAACCAGGCGCTACCAGCCCTGGGTAGCCTGATTGGCGTGGAGATTTCCACGGCAACGGTGTCCCACATCGAGTTCATGATCTTTGGCGCACTGATCGTCTGGTTCCTGATCGTCGAGCCGCACGGTCTGGCCAAGCTCTGGTCCATCGGCAAGCAAAAGCTCCGCCTCTGGCCCTTCCCACATTGATCGATCGAAGTCCGCAATAGACGGCCCCTTTTCATTCACGCTTTTTTCACTGAGGAGACTCTCATGACCCTTCGCAAGTTCGTTCTCAACGCCACGCTGCTGGCCACGGCGGCACTGAGTGCCGGCGCGGCCCTGGCTCAGGCCAAGGAACAGTTCTTCCCCCTGCTGTCCTACCGCACCGGCGCTTACGGGCCTAACGGCACCCCCTGGGCCAATGGCAAGCAGGACTACATCAAGCTCATCAATGCACGCGACGGCGGCATCAACGGCGTCAAGCTGACCTTCGAGGAATGCGAGACCGGCTACGCCACCGACCGTGGCGTGGAATGCTATGAGCGCCTGAAGTCGCGCCCCGGCGTCACATTGATCGACCCGCAGTCCACCGGCATCACATTTGCCCTGACCGACAAGGCCCAGGCCGACAAGATTCCCTTGCTGACGCTGGGCTACGGCCTGTCGGTAGCGCAGGATGGCATGGCTTTTCGCTACAACTTCCCCCTGATGGGCAGCTACTGGACCGGCGCCGACATCTTGCTGCAGCACATCGCTAAGAAAGAAGGCGGCTGGGACAAGCTGCGGGGCAAGAAAATTGCTCACGTCTACCACGACAGCCCCTTTGGCAAAGAGCCGATTCCACTGCTGCAGGAACGCGAGAAGATGCACGGCTTTCAGCTCAGCCTGATCCCCGTGACCGCGCCCGGCGTGGAACAAAAAGCCGCCTGGCTGCAGGTTCGCCAGCAGCGCCCGGACTACGTGCTGCTCTGGGGCTGGGGCGTGATGAACTCCACCGCTCTCAAGGAAGCCCAGGCCACCGGCTACCCGCGTGACAAGATTTACGGCGTGTGGTGGGCCGGCGCCGAGCCTGACGCCAAGGACGTGGGCGAGGGCGCCAAGGGCTACAACGCACTGGCCCTCAATGGCTATGGCACCCAACCCAAGGTGATCCAGGAAATCCTCAAGAACGTGCATGGCAAGGGCCAGGGAACCGGCCCTAAGGATGAAGTGGGCTCCGTGCTCTACACCCGCGGCGTGATCATCCAGATGCTCTCCATTGAGGCTGTGCGCCGCGCGCAGGAGCGCTTTGGCAAGGGCAAGGTCATGACCCCTGAGCAGGTGCGCTGGGGCCTGGAAAACCTGGCGCTCGACCAAAAGCGCCTGGACGCGCTGGGCTTCAATGAGGTGATGCGTCCGCTATCGACCAGTTGCGCCGACCACATGGGCTCGACCTGGGCGCGCGTGCACATCTGGGACGGCAGCAAGTGGGGCCAGATGAGTGAGTGGTACCAGGCCGATGAGCAGATCATCAAGCCCATGGTCAAGGCTGGCGCCGAGAAATACCTCAGCGACAAAAAGCTGACCCGCCGCACGACCCAAGACTGCCAGTCTTGAGGCTGCCCTGAGGTCCTGCACACCCGCCTGCCCACAGCGGGCAGGTGTGTGCGATCCGGGCTTGAAGTCGCTGGCGCTGGCCAGCGACCATTGGCAAGGCAGGCCGCGCCTGCCTTGCCAATGGTCAACGAGGATTCCACCATGAGCGCTCCCCCCACCGCCTCCACTGCCCCAGTGGTTCTGAACGTCAACGGCATCGAGGTCATCTACAACCACGTGATCCTGGTGCTCAAGGGCGTCTCGCTGCAAGTGCCCGAAGGCGGCATCGTGGCTATCCTGGGTGGCAATGGCGCGGGGAAAACCACTACGCTGCGCGCGGTCTCCAACCTGCTCAAAGGCGAGCGCGGCGAGGTCACCAAGGGCAGCATCGAATTGCGCGGCGAACGCATTGAAAACCTGTCACCGGCCGACCTCGTGCAACGCGGTGTGGTGCAGGTGATGGAAGGGCGGCACTGCTTTGCCCACCTGACCATCGAGGAAAACCTGCTGACCGGCAGCTACACGCGCAAGGACAAGGCCGAGGTGGCGGCCAATCTGGAGAAGGTCTACAACTACTTTCCGCGCCTGAAGACCCGCCGCACCTCGCAGGCGGCCTACACGTCGGGCGGCGAGCAGCAAATGTGCGCCATTGGCCGCGCCCTCATGGCCAACCCCAGCATGGTCTTGCTCGACGAGCCCTCGATGGGCCTGGCGCCACAAATCGTGGAAGAGGTATTCGAGATCGTCAAAGACCTCAACCAAAAGGAAAAGGTCACCTTTTTGCTCGCCGAGCAGAACACCAACATGGCCCTGAAGTACGCCGACTATGGCTACATCATGGAGAGCGGGCGCGTGGTGATGGATGGCGCGGCCGCTGATTTGGCCAGCAACGAAGACGTCAAGGAGTTTTACCTGGGCGTGGGCGGCGGCGAGCGCAAGAGCTTCAAGGACGTCAAGAGCTACAAGCGCCGCAAACGCTGGCTGGCTTAAGGGGGTGCGCGACATGAACATGCATTTCGATGCCCTAGAAACCCGCGCGCCCGCCCAACGCGAGGCCGCGCTGATGACGGCCCTGCCCGCCCAGATCCGCCATGCCCAGCGGCACAGCCCCGCACTATCGCGCGTGCTGCAGGATGTGGACGCCTCGCGCATCACCTCCCGCCGGGCGCTGGCGGGCTTGCCGGTCACGCGCAAGCACGAGTTGCTGGAGTTGCAAAAGGCCAGCCGCCCCAAGGACGCCTTCGGCGGTTTTGCCGCGTTGGTCAAGGGCCCGCAGATGCCGCGTATCTTTGCCTCGCCCGGCCCGATTTACGAGCCCGACGTGGCGGCGCGGGACTACTGGCGCATCGGTCGTGCCATGCATGCGGCCGGCTTTCGCTCGGGCGATCTGGTGCACAACAGCTTCAGTTACCACATGACCCCCGGCGCCTTCATGATGGAGTCGGGCGCGCATGCGGTGGGCTGCTCGGTATTTCCGGCCGGTACCGGCCAGACCGAGCAACAACTGGCGGCGATCGTCGACCTGCAGCCACAGTGCTACAGCGGCACGCCCAGCTTTTTGCGCATCTTGCTGGAAAAAGCCCAGGAAGCCGGCGTGGATGTCCCTTCAATCAGACGAGGCTTGGTCAGCGGCGAGGCCTGCCCACCGAGCCTGCGTGACTGGTTCAGCGCGCGAGGCGTGGATGTGTACCAGTGCTACGCCACGGCCGACTTGGGCCTGATCGCCTACGAGACGTCCGCGCGCGAGGGCCTGGTCATCGACGAAGGCGTGATCGTCGAGATCGTGCGTCCCGGCACGGGCGATCCGGTCCCCGAGGGTGAGGTGGGCGAGTTGGTGGTGACCACGCTCAATCCGCATTACCCCCTGATCCGATTCGGTACCGGTGACTTGTCGGCGGTGCTGCCCGGGCCTTGTCCCACAGGACGAAGCAACCAGCGCATCAAAGGCTGGATGGGCCGGGCCGACCAAACCACCAAGATCAAAGGTATGTTCGTGCACCCGGGCCAGGTGGCCGAGGTGGCCAAGCGCTTTCCAGAGGTGCTGCGCGCCCGGCTGGTGGTCAGCGGCGAAATGGCCAATGACCAGATGACGCTCAAGATTGAAGCGCAGACTGCGAGCGAGGGCCTGCTCGAGCGCATCGGCGAAGCGGTACGCGATGTCACCAAGCTGCGAGGCACCATCGAGGTGCTGGCCCCGGGCAGCTTGCCCAACGACGGCAAAGTGATCGAAGACGCGCGCAGCTACAAGTGACCCCAAAACCTTGAGGCACATCAAAGATAAGGGATTCCACCTGCCGCGCTTGAGGTCAGCCTTCTAGAATGGACCCTCTTTCAAGGAGACAAGACATGAAAAGATTCATCGCCCTGGCGGTGGCTGCGGTTGCGGCCCTGAGCGCACACGCCCAGTCCTTTCCGGGCACCAAGTCCGTCACGCTGATCGTGCCTTTTGCTGCCGGCGGACCGACCGACCGGGTCGCACGCGACCTCGGTGAGGCCATGCGCAAGGCCATGGGAGGCTCGGCCAACTTTGTGGTCGATAACGTGGCCGGCGCCGGTGGCACCATCGGGCCGACCCGCGTTGCCAAATCGGCACCCGACGGCCACACCCTGCTGGTCCACCACATTGGCATGGCCGCGACGGCCGTGCTCTACCGCAAGCTGGGCTACAAGCCGCTGGAAGATTTCGAATACCTGGGCATGATCAACGAAGTGCCCATGACCCTGATCGGCAAGCCCCAGTTGCCGGCCAACACTTACCGCGATTTCGAGAACTACATCCGCGCCAATGCCGGCAAACTCAATATCGCCCATGCCGGTCTGGGGTCTGCCTCGCACCTGTGTGGTCTGATGTGGCAGTCCCGGCTGCAAGCCAGTGAGGCCATGGTGACCATTCCTTTTGGCGGTACCGCACCCGCCATGAATGCCCTGGTGGGCGGCCAGGTGGACGTCATGTGTGACCAGACCACCAACACCACCGGCCAAATCGAGGCGGGCCGGGTCAAGGCCTTCGCCGTGACCACTGCCCGGCCGCTGAGCAGCCACAAGCTGCTCAAGGACTACCCCACGCTCAGCGAAATGGGCATGCGTGGCTTTGACCTGACCATCTGGCACGGCCTGTATGCCCCCAAAGGCACGCCGCCGGCCGTGCTGGCGCAACTCAATGAGGCGCTGAAAAAAGCCTTGAAGGATCCGGAATTCATCAAGAAGCAAGAAGGCCTGGGCGCCATCGTGGTCAATGACAAGCGGGTCGAGCCGGCCAACCACAAGGCCTTCGTGGCCGGTGAGATTGCCAAGCTCAAGCCGGTGATCGAAGCGGCTGGCAAATTCGCCGACTAAAAGGGCCACAAGCCCCAAGCACCGACCGCCTGCCCAGCAGGCGGTTTTTTTTCGCCGTGAGCGCCAACGCCGACTACGCAGGCCAGCGCCTCGGCTCAGCGCTTGCCCTATGGCGCCGATGCGCCACTTGCCGTAAAACCCAAACATCTATTGCTCGTCTGGAGACAAAACGATGAACCCCTCTTCCCACTCCAAGTTGACTCGCCGGCTGTGCCTGCTCGGCAGCACGGCACTGGTGCTCGCCAGCGCCGCTCCAAGCGCATGGGCGCAGGCGGCCTGGCCCAGCAAGCCGGTTCGCATCGTGGTGCCCTTCCCGCCCGGCGGCACCACCGACATCCTGGCGCGCGCAGTGGCACCGGAGCTGGGCAAGGCTTTTGGCCAGCCTTTTGTCATCGAAAACCGGGGCGGAGCCGGCGGTAACGTCGGTGCAGAAATCGTTGCCAAGTCGGCCAATGACGGCTACACGCTGCTCATGGGCACGGTGGGTACCCACGGCATCAACCGCGCCCTGTATGACAAGCTACCCTACGATCCGATCAAGGACTTCGTGCCGATCACCGTGGTGGCGGCGGTGCCCAATGTGATGGTGATGAATACCGAAAAGGCGCGCAGCCTGGGTATCAACTCGGTCCAGGACTTCATCAGCTATGCCAAGGCGCGCCCCGGCAAGCTGAACATGGCCTCCAGTGGAAGCGGCACCTCCATCCACATGGCTGGCGAACTCTTCAAAAGCCAGGCCGGCATCTTCATGGTCCATGTGCCCTATCGCGGCTCCAGCCCAGCCCTGCTGGACCTGATCTCGGGAACCATGGATGTGATGTTCGACAACCTGCCCTCGTCCATGCAGCACATCCGCTCAGGCAAGCTCAAGGCCTTCGCGGTGACCAGCAGCCAGCGCTCCTCAGCCCTGCCCGACGTGCCCACGATTGAAGAGGCCGGCAAGCTCAAGGGCTTTGAGGCCAGCAGCTGGTTCGGGCTGCTGGCACCGGCAGGCACCCCCAGCGACATCGTCAACCGCATTCAACGTGAAGTATCACGCGCGCTCAGTGACCCCAGCATCAAGGAAAAACTACAGGCCCAAGGCGCCATCCCCGGCGGTATCACCCCACAAGAGTTCACCCGCCTGATTGACAGCGAACATGTGAAATGGGCTCAGGTGGTCAAGATCTCGGGCGCCAAGGCCGACTAAACCTCAAGCACAGACAGGCGTGAATGCAAGCGCCTCAGACGCCCCAGACCACAGGGTCGCCATGCTGCAGACTGATGCGGAGCATCTCGATGAAAGGCTGCACCCGTTGGCGGAGATGGACCCCTTGACCCTCGGGTGACTCCCGGGTCTGACCGGCCTCGAACGCGGCGCGGGCCTGGGCAAACTCCAACTCCTCCTGCGCCACCGCCGCCTGCAAGGCAGCGATCGCCACAGGCAGCTGCTCAACCAGCACGATGCCCTGCGGTCCCGGCTCCTTGCCGATGATCTCCAGTACCCGCTTGCCGTTAGGCTCGAGCATGATGACGTCGCCGGCGTTCTTGGTCTTGAATCGATACAGCATGGGGTTACTCCAGTTCGGCTGCCGGCGAGCACTCAAGGCTGACCACCGGCTTCTCGAAATTATCAGCGGACCCGCAGCCGATCGCTGTCAGACAGTTTCCTCAACGGAGCGATTGCGAGGGCCGATGGTCCAACCTCTTGCAAGCCCGCCAGAAGCTGAACCGGGGCCACTATGATCACTTCCATCCAAGCCCTCTGAATTTTCAGCAATCATGCCAACCTATCACATCGAGATGTTTGAAGGCCGCACTCACGAGCAGAAGAAAAAGCTCGTTGAGGAAATCACCCGGGTCACCGTCGAGGTCCTAGGCGGCTCGCCCGAATCGGTCGACATCATCATCAGCGACATCAAGCGCGACAACTGGGCCACGGGCGGCAAGCTCTGGTCCGAGCCCAGAAGCTGAAAGGTCCGCCATGTGCCAGTTGCTGGGCATGAACTGCAACGCGCCCACCGATGTCACCTTCAGCTTCACCGGCTTTGCGCAGCGCGGCGGCCGCACCGACGAGCATGCCGACGGCTGGGGCATCGCCTTCTTTGAGGGCGGCAACGACAAGGGTCTGCGGCATTTCGTGGACCATCAAAGCGCCTGCGACTCGCCGGTGGCCGAGCTGACGCTGACGCTGCGCGAGCTGGTACCCTCGATCGCCGGGCACGGCACTTTCAACTTCATGCTCAGCAACGGCCAGGCCTTGTGGGCACATGCGTCCACGCGGCTGCACTATGTGGAGCGCAAACACCCCTTCGCGCATGCGCAGCTGAGCGACGAGGAGCTGTCCATCGACTTTGCCCAGTACACCCAGCCCACCGACCGGGTGGCGGTGGTGGTGACCGCACCGCTGACGGTCAACGAAGCCTGGGTGCCGTTCGAGCCTGGACAGCCGAAAGTGTTTGTGGATGGGGTGGTGGCGGGCTGAGGCCTTTGGGGCCAACTCCATCACCCGAGCGGCGAGTCTGGGCTGGGGCCGGCCGGCTCATGCCGGGGTACCAGAAATCGCCGGCCGGCCCCAGCCCAGACTCGCTGCCATCGACTGACCTTGCGCACGCCAGAGCCGTCGCACACAAACAAAACCGCGCAAGCTCAAGAAGCGAGCGCAGCCTCCAAGGCGTTCATGAACATCGACGCCACATCAAACCCCGTCTGATCGGTGATTTCCTGAAAGCAGGTCGGACTGGTGACGTTGATTTCGGTCACGTTGTCGCCGATCACGTCGATGCCCACCAACAGCAACCCGCGGGCGGCCAGCACCGGCCCAATGCTCTGCGCGATCTCGCGGTCGCGCTCTGACAAGGCCTGCGCCACGCCCAGACCGCCGGCCGCCAAATTGCCACGGACCTCGCCGCCTTGGGGAATCCGGGCCAGGGAAAAGGGGACTGGCTCGCCGCCGATGACCAGAACCCGCTTGTCGCCCTGAGCGATGGCTGGCAAAAACCGTTGGACCATCACCGTCTGAGCGCCATCGCGGTTGAGCGTCTCAATGATGGCGCCCAGGTTCAAGCCCTCGTCCTTGACCCGAAAGATCCCCATGCCACCCATGCCGTCGAGCGGCTTAAGGATGATGTCGCGGTGCTCCTGGTGAAAGCGCCGGATGTCGGCCGCATCGCGAGTGACCAGGGTCGGCGCGATGAAGGACGAAAATTCGAGGATGGCCAGCTTTTCCGGATGATCGCGCAGAGCGCGCGGCTTGTTGAAGACCCTGGCGCCTTCACGCTCAGCCTGCTCGAGCATGTGGGTGGCGTAAAAATATTCACTGTCAAACGGAGGGTCCTTGCGCATCACCACCGCATCAAAATCCTTGACCGCCTGCGGCCGCTCATGCGGGCGCTGCTGCTCGGCCTCAAACCAGACCTCCTGCTCACCGGTCAGGCGAATGTCGCGCACGAAGGCGGTCACAGACGCGCCTTTTTGCCACATCAGGTCCTTGGGCTCACACACGCTCAGGCGATGGCCGCGCTTTTGGGCCTCGCGCATCATCGCAAAAGTACTGTCCTTGTAGATCCTAAAGGACTCCAGCGGGTCGGCAACAAACAGCAGGTGCATGAGCGGGATTCAAATTTCGATTTTTGAGCCCAGCTCAACCACCGAGTTGTTGGGCAGCTTCAAGAAGTCCGCCGCGCCACTGGCGTTGCGGTGCATCTGCGCGAAAAGTTTCTCGCGCCAGGTCGCCATACCGCCGCCTATGGTCGGGATGACCGTGTCGCGGGAGAGAAAGTAGCTGGTACTCATGGCATCCACCCGGCAGCCGTGTGCGGACAGCGGCTGCAAGGCCTTGGGAATGTCAGGATCGTCCTTGAAGCCATAATGGATCATCACTTGCCAGCAGTCGTGGCCCAGGTCCTGAACCTCAAGGCGTTGATCCAGGCTGACCCATGGCACCTCGTGATTGATCACCGTGACGAACAGGTTTTGCTCGTGCAAGACCTTGTTGTGTTTGAGGTTGTGCAGCAAGGCATTGGGAACCGCCCCTTTCTCAGCCGTCAGGAAAACAGCCGTACCTTCTACCCGCACCGGCGGCATCACAAACACAGCTTCGAGAAAAGGCGACAGTTCCAGCCAGTCAGCGCGCAACTTGGTGTTGAGCAGGTGCCGGCCATCCTTCCAGGTCAGCATCAAGCTAAAAACAATCCCACCGATCAGCAGCGGGAACCAGCCGCCGTCAAAGAACTTGAGCAGGTTGGATGCGAAAAAAGCCAGGTCGATCACGAAGAAAGCCCCGGTCGCTGCCAGGCACAGCGCCAGCGGATAGTTCCAGGCATAGCGAACGACAAAAAATGTCAGCACGGTGGTGATCAGCATGTCCAGGGTCACGGCGATGCCGTAGGCAGCAGCCAGGTTGCTCGAGGAGCGGAACAAGACAACGGCCAAAACAATGGCCACGAACAGGCCCCAATTGATCATAGGAATATAAATTTGCCCGGTGTCACGCTCGCTGGTGTGAAGAATATTCAGGCGCGGCAGGTAGCCCAGCTGGATCACCTGCTTGGTGACGCTAAAAGCACCGGTGATCAGGGCCTGAGAGGCGATCACCGAGGCTGCGGTGGCCAGAACCACCAGAGGCATCAGGGCCCAATCAGGCGCCATTAAATAGAAAGGGTTTTTCACCGCCTCAGGCTGGCGCAGCAACAGCGCGCCCTGACCGAAATAGTTCAAGGTCAGTGCCGGCATGACCACGGTGAACCATGCCAGGCGAATCGGTTTTTTACCGAAGTGCCCGAGATCGGCATACAGCGCTTCAGCGCCGGTAACGCAGAGCACCACCGCGCCCAGCACGATAAAAGTGGTACCCGGGTTGTGCCACATAAAGCCCAGGGCATAGTGCGGGCTCAGGGCCAGCAAGATGCCTGGGTAGCTGATGATCTGATAGATGCCCAGCGAGGCCAAGGTAAAAAACCAAACCAGGGTGACCGGCCCAAAAAACTTGCCTATGCCTGCCGTCCCACGTTTTTGTACCCAAAACAAAATCAGCAGGATCAACAAGGTCGCCGGCAACACCGCCCGCTTGAAGGCGGTATCAATCACCTCCAGACCCTCCACCGCAGACAGCACCGAAATGGCCGGGGTGATCACACCGTCGCCGTAGAAAATTGCCGTCCCAAATATGCCGACCACCAGCAATTTGGAGCGCAGTTTCGGCTTGTCCTTGACTGCCTGAGAGGCCAGCGCCAGCATCGCCACCAAGCCGCCCTCCCCGTGGTTGTCGGCCCGCAGCACCAACACCACATACTTGGTCGATACGATGGTGGTCAGGGTCCAGAAAAACAGCGAGAGGATGCCGTAGACATTGTCTGGCGTAAAACTCACATGGCCCGAGCCAAAGACCTCTTTGACCGCATAGAGCACGCTGGTGCCGATGTCGCCATAAACAACGCCAATGGCGCCAAGCGTCAGGGCCGTGAGGGAGGAGGAGGAGTGGGACAAGAGCAGGTTCGCGACATCGCCTGCCCGATGCACGGCAGGCTGGCGCGGTCAATGTTTCAGTCGAACTATTGTCGGCTTAAGCCAGCCAATGGCAAGTCGATCCAAACGCTCAAGATTGAATCTCGTCGGTTTGTTGCAGCGCAGCAACTGCCCGCAGCCAGATCAATCGTAGACCTCGGCTTGAGGGTCGGTGCTTTCCAGCTCATAGCTGGCCGCCAACAGGGCCAGCCTGGCGATCACGCCGTACATATAGAAACGATTCGGGCTGCTCGAACCCGGCTTTTCTCCCGGCTGGGGCAGGCGGCCGCTGTCAGCAAAGGCCAGGGGCACAAAACTAGCGCCCGGCGCGTTCAGGCTCTCATCGATGCCACGCTCGGCGTGGATGCGGTAGAAACCACCCACCACATAACGGTCCATCATGTAGACCACCGGTTCGGCCACCGCCTCATTGACCCGCTCATTGGTGAGCACGCCTTCCTGGATGATGACCTCGGTCAGGGCCTGACCGCCCTTGGTGGTGCTCATCTTGTTGCGGGTCTTGCGGTTGAGCGCATCCAGGTCCTTGACGTCGCGCACCGTCATGATGCCCATGCCATAGGTGCCGTTGTCGGCCTTGACCACCACAAAGGGCTTCTCGTTGATGCCGTATTCCTTGTATTTGCGCCTGATCTTAGTCAGCAGGGCATCGACCTGCGATTGCAGCCCATCTATGCCTTGGTCCTCGGCAAAATTGACCTCGCCGCACTTGGCGTACATCGGATTGATCAACCAGGGGTCTATGCCCAGCAGTTTGGCAAAGCGCTTGCAAATCTCCTCATAAGCCTGAAAGTGCCGCGATTTGCGGCGCACCGACCAGCCCGCATGCAGAGGCGGCAGCAGATGCTGCTCATGGAGGTCCTCCAAAATTCCAGGGATACCCGCCGACAAATCGTTGTTGAGCAAGATGGTGCAGGGATCAAAATCCTTCAGCCCCAGGCGGTGATCACTGCGAATCAGGGGCTCGATGGTGATGCTCTCGCCAGTGGGCAAGTCGTAGGTCGTCGGCTCCTTGATGTCGGAGCTCAAAGAACCAAAGCGCACATTCAAACCGGTCTGATGAAAGATACGCTTGAGCTGCACCACATTGGAGAGGTAGAAAGTGTTGCGGGTGTGGTTCTCCGGCACCACCAGCAGATTGCGTGCCTCAGGGCAGATCTTCTCAATCGCGGCCATCGCCGCCTGAACCGCCAAGGGCAGCATCTCGGGAGTCAGGTTGTTCCAACCGCCGGGAAACAGATTGGTATCAACCGGCGCGAGCTTGAAGCCGGCATTGCGGATGTCTACCGAGCAATAAAACGGCGGTGTGTGCTCCATCCATTCGAGGCGGAACCAACGCTCAATGGCCGGGGTGGAGTCGAGCACCCGCTGCTCAAGTTCATTGATGGGGCCGTTCAGAGCGGTAATCAGGTGAGGAACCATGCGAAAACTTTCGGCCTTGGTAAAGGCAAATTGCAAAAACTGGGGCCCATGCGCAAGAACGCTGGCGCGGGCCTAGCCGTCAGGTGCGCACTTCGCCCTGACCGAGCACCACGTATTTCAAACTGGTCAGGCCCTCAATGCCGACCGGACCGCGGGCGTGAAACTTATCCGTCGAAATGCCGATCTCTGCCCCGAGGCCAAATTCAAAGCCATCGGCAAAACGGGTGCTGGCGTTGACCATCACGCTGGCCGAGTCCACCTCGCGCAAAAAACGCTGAGCGTGAAGGTGGTCGCTGGTCAGGATGGCGTCGGTGTGATGGCTGGAATAGGTATTGATGTGCGAGATCGCCTCATCCACACCATCGACCAGCTTGACGCTGATGATGGGCGCCAGATATTCCTCGTACCAGTCCTGCTCGCTGGCCAGCCGCAAGAGCGGCTGGTCACCCTCGACGCCCTGCAAAATAGCCAGCGACTCGGCGTCGCAGCGCATCTCGACCTGCTTGTCGGCCAGGACACGGCCTATGCGAGGAAGGAACTGAGCCGCCACCGCGCGCGCGACCAGCAAACCCTCGGCGGCATTGCAGGGGCTGTATTTTTGCGTCTTGGCGTTGTCGACCACCGTGACTGCCATGTCGAGGTCGCAGGGGTCGTCCACATAAACGTGGCAATTGCCGTCCAGATGCTTGATCACCGGCACCTTGGCTTCGCGGCTGATGCGCTCGATCAGGCCCTTGCCGCCACGCGGGATGATCACATCGACGAATTCGGGCATGGCAATTAACAGGCCCACCGCCTGCCGGTCGGTGGTGGGCACCAGTTGCACCGCCCGTGCGGGCAGGCCTGCATCCGTCAGCGCGTGCTGCACCAAGGTGGCCAAGGCGGTGTTCGATTCGATGGCCTCAGAGCCGCCCCGCAAAATGCAGGCATTGCCACTCTTGATGGCCAACGAGGCCGCCTCAATGGTGACGTTGGGCCGGCTCTCGTAGATCATGCCGAACACACCCAAGGGCACCCGCATCTGTCCCACCCGTATGCCGCTGGGCTGCTGCTTCATGCCGATGATCTCGCCGATCACGTCGGGCATGGCGGCCAGTTGCTCGCAGCCCAGGGCCACCGTCTCGATGACTTTGGGGCTGAGCTGCAGGCGATCGAGCATGGGCCCGCTCAAACTGGCAGCGCGGGTGCGCTCCAGATCGCGCGCATTGGCCTGCTGCAGGGCCGGGACCTGAGCGCGCAGCAAGGCAGCCAAGCCCTTCAAGGCCCGGTTTTTCAGCGCGGCCGAGGCCCGCGCCATGCCCGCCGATGCGGCTTTGGCGTCGGCGCCCATCTGATGCATCTGCGCGAGCAGCGAAGGGGACGGCTGTGCGACCTGTTCGGGAGCGTTCATGGCCCGATTTTCGCACGGCGGACCCGGGTTTGCCCCAGGGCCGGCCCAGGCAGGGACAGCCTGCTCACGCTGGGCAGGCTCAGGCCCGCGTCCGGTCGCCAAAAATAGCCGTTCCCACCCGCACCATGGTGCTGCCGGCCGCCACCGCCAGATCCAGGTCGGCACTCATGCCCATGGACAGGGTGTCGAGCGGCCGATGCAGGCGCCCCGATGCATTGAGGCGGCCTAACAGCTCTCGCGCCTGCCTGTGGACCGCCAGCATCTGCGCAGCGTCCTCGCTCGGCTCGGGCAGGGTCATCAGACCGCGCAGCACCAGCCCAGGCAGGTCCTGCACCGCCAGCGCCAGGGCCAGCGCCTCGGCCGGCACCACGCCCGACTTGTTCGGGCCGCCGTCGATATTGACCTGCAGGCAGACCTGCAAGGGCGCCAGCTCAGGAGGCCGCTGCTCCGACAGACGCTGGGCGATCTTGAGCCGGTCCACGCTGTGCACCCAGTCGAAATGCTCGGCCACCGGCCGCGACTTGTTGCTCTGCAGCGGGCCTATGCAATGCCACTGCAGCGCGGGCGGCACGGGCTGCGCTGCGGCCCAGTCGGCCAGCGCGGCGATTTTGGCCACCCCTTCTTGCACATAGTTTTCGCCAAAGGCAAGCTGACCGGCCTGCACCGCCGCGATCACCGCCTCGGGGCCGAAGGTCTTGGACACCGCCAATAAGGTCACAGAGCGTGGATCACGCCCCGCACTTTCGCAAGCTTTGTCAATGCGCTTGCGTACTTGCTCGAGCTGAGTTGCGATAGGGGCCATGAAGAAACTGTAACCCAGGCCAAGCCATGAATCTGCATGAACTCCTGCGCCAGGCGGTCGAGCACCAAGCCTCGGACCTGCATCTGACAAGCGGCCTGCCGCCCCATGTGCGCGTGCACGGCAAGCTGCTGCGTCTGCCCCAGCCAGCGCTGACGAGCGAGCAGCTGCATGAGCTGGCCGAGTCGCTGATGACGCCTGGCCAGCGCGAAAGCTGGCGCGCGGGCGACGATATTGACGGTGCGCTCGATCAGGCCGGACTGGGGCGCTTTCGCTTCAACGCCTACAGCCACCAGCGGGGGCCGGGGCTGGCCTTGCGCCACATTCCGCAGACCCTGCCGTCCATGGACGCCCTGCGGGTGCCGGCGGTGCTCGGCGAACTGGGCCTGCGCAGCAGCGGCTTGCTGCTGGTCACCGGGCCCACCGGATCGGGCAAGTCCAGCACGCTGGCCGCGCTGCTGCAGCACCTGTTGGACCGCCAGGGCGGCCATCTAATTACCATCGAAGATCCCATCGAGTTCATACACAGCAGCCACAGCGCCCTGATTCATCAGCGCGAGCTCGGCAGCCACACCCGCAACTACAGCCAGGCCCTGAAGTCAGCCTTGCGGGAGGACCCAGATGTGATCATGGTCGGCGAGCTGCGGGACCTGGAAACCGTGCGGCTGGCCCTGACCGCCGCGGAAACCGGCCATCTGGTGCTGGCCACCTTGCACACCGCCGGCGCCGCCAGGACGATCGACCGGCTGATCGACGTATTCCCCGGGCAGGACAAGGAACTGGTGCGCACCATGCTGTCGCAGTCGCTGCTGGGCATCGTCTCGCAGGTGCTGTGCGAAAGCCGTGAAGGCCCCCGGCTGGCTGCGCACGAGGTGCTGGTGGCCACCCCGGCGGTACGCCATCTGATCCGGGAGAACAAGGTGGCCCAACTTTATTCGGCCATGCAGACCGGCTCGGCCAGCGGCATGCAGACGCTGGAGCAGTCCTTGAGCGCACTGGTACGCCAGCAACTGATCACCGCCGAACAGGCCCGCCAGCGAGCCAGAAATCTGGACAATATGGCGCTCTGACTCCGTCCCGCCACCGGCGGGCTTACATTTTCCAAGGACCCCCATGAGCAACGCATCCGTCAATGCCCGCACCTACGACAGCATCAGCCCTCGATCTGTGGCCTTTTTAGGCCTGGGCGTGATGGGCTTTCCCATGGCCGGCCACCTCGCTCGCGCCGGCCACACGGTCACCGTCTATAACCGCAACGCCGCCAAGGCCCAGGCCTGGGTGCAGGAATTCGGCGGCAGCAGCGCGCCCACCCCACGTGAGGCCGCGCAGCAGGCCGACATCGTTTTTTGCTGTGTCGGCAATGACGACGACCTGCGTTCGGTGGTGCTGGGGGCCGACGGTGCCCTGGCCGGCATGAAACCTGGGGCCTGCTTTGTCGACCACACCACCGCCTCGGCCGCGGTGGCTCGAGAGCTTTTCGCAGCAGCACAAGCGCTCAGCCTGCATTTCATCGATGCCCCAGTCTCGGGCGGTCAGGCCGGCGCCCAGAACGGTATGCTGACCGTGATGTGCGGCGGGCAGCCGCAGGCCTTCGAATCGGTCAAGCCGGTGGGCATGGCTTTTTCAAAAGCCTTCACCTTGATGGGCGAACCCGGCGCAGGGCAGCTGACCAAGATGGTCAACCAGATTTGTATTGCCGGGCTGGTTCAGGGCCTGAGCGAGGCGATTGCCTTTGGCCAAAAGGCCGGTCTGGACATGGATCAGGTGCTGGAGGTCATTGGCAAAGGTGCGGCTCAGAGCTGGCAAATGGACAACCGCGGCAAAACCATGGCGCGCGACCAATTCGAATTTGGCTTTGCAGTCGACTGGATGCGCAAGGACCTGGGCCTGGTGATGGATGAGGCCAAACGCAACGGTGCGCGCCTGCCGGTCACCGCCCTGGTCGACCAGTTCTACGCCGATGTGCAGGCACTGGGCGGGCGTCGCTGGGACACCTCCAGCCTGATCAAGCGGCTGCGCTGATACAGCCGCAAGGCCAGCTTCAGGACTTGGGCGCCGAAGTCTGCTGCAGGCGCTCGAGCTCCTGCTGGCTGATGATTTCGAACATGCGCACCACCCGCTGTACCCCGGAAGCCGAGCGGGCCGCGTCCGTGGCCAACTCAGACTCCCTGGCGGTCACACGCCCCAGCAGGTAGACCACCGAGCGCTCGGTGGTCACCTTGACCGCCGTCACGGAAACACCTTTATCGATGAAGGCGGCCTTGACCTTGCCGGTGATCAGCAGGTCGTTGGAGCGATCCCACAATGAGGGGGTGCTCAGCACCGCCAGTTCATTGACCACCGAACGCACGTTCTGCACATTGGCCACGATACGCTCGACCGCCTGCTTATCGGCCGCGTTGGCCACCTCGCCCGTGAGCAGCGTAATGCGGTTGTAGCTGCTGACGTCAACCCTCACCCGGGTGCCCAATTGCTCACGAATGTTGGACTTGGAACGAAATTCAATGTTCTCGTCCTCCAGCTGGGTGCCGGCGGTGCGGCGATCGGTGGCCACCAGCACGGCGCCTGCAGCGCCGCCGATGATCAGCGGCGCGCAGCCACTCAAGCCAGCGCCCAACAGCGCCGCCGCAAGACAGGTCAATGTGATTTTTTTCATAGCTTTCATTGTGTGGACTCCTGATCACCAAGTAACTGGGCATCGACGCCGTCGCAGATGCAATGGAGGATGAGCAAATGGACCTCCTGAATACGTGCGGTCCGATCGTGCGGCACGCAAATGTGTACATCGGTCTCGCGCAGCACCTGACCGATCTTGCCGCCGCCCTTGCCGGTCAAGGCCACCACGATCATGTCGCGTTCATGGGCCGATTCGATGGCGGCAAGCACATTGTCTGAATTGCCGCTGGTGCTGATGGCCAGTAGCACATCGCCAGCGCCGCCCAGAGCGCGTACCTGCTTTGAGAAGATGAGTTTGTAGTCGTAGTCGTTGGCAATGGCCGTGAGAATCGAGCTATCGGTCGTGAGGGCAATGGCCGCCAACTCTGGACGCTCGCGCTCATAGCGCCCGACAAACTCAGCCGCAAAATGCTGGGCATCGGCGGCCGAGCCGCCATTGCCGCAGGCAAGCACCTTGCCACCGCTGGTGACGCTGGCCAGTATGGCCTGAACCGCCGCTGCGATCGGCTTGGACAGCAGCTGCGAGGCCTGGTACTTCAGGTCTGCGCTGTCGATGAAATGCTGTTCGATGCGTTGCTCAAGCATGGAGCGCAATCATAGCGGCTCAAGACGCATCAAAGGCGGCTTTGTGCCAGGTCACTGTCGGATCGGCCTGCAGCGGGCCCTCGATCAGCACAACGTCAAAGCGGCAAGGCGGCGGGCTGGACAGGCGCAGCAGGTAATGCTGGGCGGCAAAAATGATGCGGCTGCGCTTGCTGCCGACGATGCTGGCGGCAGCGCCTCCGAAGTCATTTCGGCTGCGCTGGCGCACCTCCACAAAGACCAAGGTGCCGTCGGCGTCGCGCATGATGAGGTCGATCTCACCGCCGCCGCGGCCCGGACTGCGGAATTTCGAGGCCAGCCAGCGCATGCCCTGGCGCTGCAAAAAGGCCCGGGCGAGTACCTCGGCCTGGTCGCCCTGAGCCTTGGTGGTAACCTGCTTGCCGTCGGGCCGGCCGCCGCCGCCCGCAGTCTGAGCCAACTGCTTCCCGGAACTGTGCATTGAACACTTCTTTCGACCTGGCGCGGGAGGCCGCCCGCAACGCTGCCGGCCTGCAAAGCCACCCCGCAGGCGCACTGTACGTGGTCGCCACCCCTATCGGCAACCTGGCCGACATCAGCCTGCGTGCCCTGCACCTCTTGGGCCTGGTCGACGCGATTGCCTGCGAAGACACCCGTCACACCCAGGCTTTGCTCAAACACTATGGCATCGCCAAGCCGCTGATGGCCGTCCATGAGCACAACGAGCAGGAAGCGGCGGTCCAGGTGATTGGTCGGCTGCAGGCGGGCCAGCGGGTGGCCTATGTGAGCGATGCCGGCACGCCAGCCGTCAGCGACCCCGGCGCACGCCTGGTGGCGGCGGTGCGCGATGCCGGCGCGCCCGTGGTCCCCCTGCCGGGGCCCAGCAGCCTGACGGCGGTACTCAGCGTGGCCGGCCTCGAGGGCGACGGCGGCCTGGTTTTTGCCGGCTTTCTGCCCAGCCGGGCCGGTGAACGCGAGCAGGCCGTGCAGCAACTGGCCAGCGAGCCCCGGGCGACGGTGCTCCTCGAGGCGCCGCACCGCATGGCGGCGCTGGCGCGCGAACTGGCCAAACTGGGCGGGCGCAAGGTAACGGTTGGGCGAGAGTTGACCAAGCAGTTCGAAGAAATCGCCACCCTGGACGCCCAATCCCTGCCCGACTGGCTGGCGCAGGACCCTCATCGCTTGCGCGGGGAATTCGCCCTGGTGCTGCATCCCCACGCCGGCCCCGCGCAGGACGGCATGCAAGACGCCCAAAGAGTGCTGACCCTGCTGCTGGCCGAACTGCCGCTGAAAACGGCGGTACGGCTGGCCGCTGACATCACAGGCGCCCCGCGTAACGCCCTGTACGACAAAGCGCTCAGTCTCAAGCGCCCATGAATCCGAACGCCGCGCAGCTGTGGCGGGCGCCTTTGTGGGCGCTGGCCCTGCTGCTGGCCCTGCTGAGCATGGTGGCGCCGTTCGCGGTGGACACCTATCTGCCAGCCTTCGCCGGCATGGCGCAGTCGCTGGGCGCCACCCCCGTGCAGATGCAGCAGACCCTATCGAGCTATCTGTTCGGCTACGCCTTCATGAACCTGTTTCATGGCGCCTTGTCCGACAGCATAGGCCGCAAGCCGGTGGTGCTCGCCGGCACCGCCTTGTTCACCCTGGCTTCGGCGGGCTGCGCCCTGTCTGAGACCATAGGCCCGCTGGTGTTTTTCAGGGCGCTCCAGGGCATGAGTACCGGTGCCGGCGTCGTAGTCTCGCGCGCCATCATCCGCGATATGTTCCCGCCTGCGCAGGCGCAGAAGGTGATGAGTCAGGTGACCATCTACTTTGGCATCGCGCCTGCCATCGCGCCCATCATCGGTGGCTGGCTGTTTGTGCACCTGGGCTGGCACAGCATCTTTTGGCTGCTCACCTTGCTCGGGCTGGCGCTGCTGGTGGCCACCCAGCGCCTCTTGCCTGAAACCTTGCACCGCCAGGCGCGCCAGCCCTTCGAGGTGGGGCATCTTCTGCGCGGCTACTGGCAACTGGCATCGAGCCTGCGCTTTCTGCTCCTGTCGCTGGCCAGTGGCATCCCTTTTAATGGCATGTTCCTTTATGTATTGAGCGCGCCGGCCTTCCTGGGCGAGTTGCTGGCGCTGCCGCCCACCCAGTTTTTCTGGCTGTTTTTGCTCAACATCGGCGGCATCATGCTCGGCGCCTGGCTCAGCGGCAGGCAGGCCGGACGGTGGGCGCCCAAACGGCAGATCCGGCACGGCTTTGTGATCATGCTGGTGAGCAGCACCATCAACCTGATTGCCAATTTAATCTGGCCGGCCCATGTGAGTTGGGCGCTGCTGCCGATCGCCGTGTTTTCTTTTGGTTGGGCGCTGGTCGTGCCCGTGGTCACCTTGCTGGTGCTGGACCTCTACCCCGAGCGGCGCGGCATGGCCTCGTCCTTGCAGGCGGTCATCGGTGCGGTGGCCAACGGCATCGTCGCCGGAGCTCTCGCCCCTCTCGTCATGCATTCAACCGTGGCTTTGGCCCTGGCCTGTCTGTGCATGCTGCTGATGGGCTTGGGCGCCTGGGTGTGGCTACACGCTCGCTGGCCCGAGATTGGTCGTTACGCGCAAGCGCTGCACCCTGAGCCGGCTCAAGAGGCCAAGCCCTGAACCGGCCCGAGCGGGATCAGGGGCCGTCGGCCTGCCGCTTTTGCTGGCGGTAGTCCCAAGGCGCTTGCGGCTCGGGATCGCGCCACAGGCCCAGACGCACGGCCTGCGCCTGCTGCTGTGCCTGTGCGTAAACCTGCCGGTCCTGGGCACTTTGCTCAGCCTCGTATTTCTTGTAATGCCAAGCCAGGCCGCGCCGCAGTTGCTCCAGATTGATGTCGCGGCCCTCCAGCTCGACCTTGCCGACCAGACGGCCGTAGCGGTCCGTCTTGTCGTAGGTGACCAGTACCTGCTGGCCGTCCAACAATTC
>CANHGF010000001.1 GCA_947460065.1 Comamonadaceae bacterium | reverse complement strand
CGCGAATCAGCAGCCAAAAACCCAGCAGCGACAGCAGCGCATAAAGCCCCTTCCAGGCCAAAGCACCCTTGCGCTCGATCATGGCGCTGCGCCAGCCATCGGCGAAGATGCGTACCGAATGCACCCCCAGAAACAACAACAAGCCCAGCAGCAGTTCTAACATTTGCATCTCCCCAGTGATAGCCCAGTATAGGAAACCTGATGCAGAGCCAGCCTTGGCCGATAGGCGGGCGCGGGCCTTGGCCGCACCGGCGGCCAAGGCCATCAAGGTATTGACGGTCAACATCCATAAAGGCTTCACCGCGCTCAACCGCCACTTCATGCTGCACGAGTTGCGCGAAGCGGTGCGGGCCGTGGGCGCCGACGTGGTCTTTCTGCAGGAAGTGGCCGGCAGCCACAGCCGCCATGCCAGCCGCTACACCAATTACCCGGCCGATCCCCACCATGAGTTTCTGGCTGATCGGATTTGGCCGCAGCACGCCTACGGGCGCAATGCGGTCTATGCCGACGGCCATCACGGCAATGCGGTCCTGTCCAAATTCCCGATTTCCCATGTTGAAAACCGCGACGTCTCGATCTCCGGACCCGAGCGCCGCGGCCTGCTGCACTGCGTGCTGGAAGCCCCCGAAGGACAAATCCATGCGGTCTGCGTGCATCTGGGCTTGCTGGAGACCCACCGGCGCCGGCAGATGCAGATGCTGTGCGAGCTGGTGCGGCAGGACATGCCCGCCCAAGCCCGTGTCGTCGTTGCCGGAGACTTCAACGACTGGCGCCGCCGGGCGCACGATGTGCTGGAACAAGGCGCCGGATTGCAGGAGGTCTTTGTCCAGGCCCACGGCAAGGCGGCACGCACCTTCCCCGCCCATTTGCCCCTGCTGCGGCTCGACCGGATTTATGTCGCCAACGCGCGCAGCCATCGCCCCTTAAGCCTGCCGCGCAAACCCTGGTCGCATCTGTCCGACCACGCACCACTGGCCGCCGAAATCAGTTGGTAAGGCCGAGGTTTTTCTCCGGCTCGACTGTTAAACTTTCGCATGGCCCAGCGAGCCTTTGCCAAGCTGAAATCCGCCTTCGAGTCACCAGGCCCCCACGACAGAGCTCATGAACGACGCCCCACGGGTCTCCTCCAACACGCCAGCGAGTCTGGACATCAAAAGTGCCAACCTGCCCATGGTGGCCCTGATGCTCAAATCCACCGACCTGGGCGCGATTGAGCAAGAGTTGGCCCGCCGCTTCGGTGAGGTGCCTGATTTTTTTGATGAAGATCCGCTGCTGATCGATTTGACCGGCGCGGTGGCCAGTGCCCGCCGAAACGGTGAGGCCGAGCCGGTGGTGGAATTTGCAGCGCTGCTGCAACTGCTGGCCCGCTACAAGGTGCGGCCGATCGCGGTGCGGGGCGGCACCGAAACACAGATGCAAGCCGCGCATGCCGCCGGCTTGCTGCTCGCCCCGGATGCGCGGGTGGTGGCCAGCAGCCCTCCGACACCGCCGGCGCCCAGCAGCCCGCAGGGGCCCGCAGCCAGCCCCGCTACGGCCCCCGCACCCGCACCGGCTGAAATCAGCGAGCCGCCACCGCTGGGCGCGATGCTGGTGGACAAGCCACTGCGCTCAGGCCAGCAGGTCTATGCCCGCGGCCGCGATCTGGTGGTGATGGCCATGGTCAATGCCGGTGCCGAGGTCATCGCCGACGGCAGCATCCATGTCTACGCGCCCTTGCGCGGCAAGGCCATCGCCGGCGCCCGGGGCAACAGCCAGGCCCGCATCTACGCCCACAGCCTGGAGGCCGAATTGGTGTCGATTGCCGGCATCTACCGCACCAGCGAAGTTCCCCTGCCCGAAAAAGTACGCGGCAAGCCGGCCCTGGTACGCCTGCTGACCGATGCCTCGGGCGACAAACTCATCATGGAGCCGCTGGGCTGAGCCCAGCACCCCTCGTTTTCATTCAGCACAAACCAAAAGGACAGTCCCTCATGGCAAGAATCATCGTGGTGACCTCAGGCAAGGGTGGCGTGGGCAAGACCACCACCAGCGCCAGCTTCGCCTCCGGCTTGGCCCTGCGTGGCCACAAAACGGCCGTGATCGACTTTGACGTCGGCCTGCGCAACCTCGACCTCATCATGGGTTGCGAGCGGCGGGTGGTCTACGACCTGATCAACGTGATCCACGGCGAGGCCAATTTGCACCAGGCCCTGATCAAGGACAAGCAGTGTGACAACCTGTTCGTGCTCGCCGCCTCGCAGACCCGCGATAAAGAGGCGCTGACCATGGAAGGCGTTGAGCGGGTGCTCAAAGAGCTCGGCGAGATGGGTTTCGAGTACATCGTCTGCGACTCGCCCGCCGGCATCGAAACCGGCGCGCTGATGGCCATGCACTTTGCCGACGAGGCACTGGTGGTGACCAACCCCGAGGTCTCCTCGGTGCGCGACTCCGACCGCATCCTGGGCATGCTCTCGAGCAAAACCAAGCGGGCCATCGAAGGCGCCGATCCCATCAAGGAACACCTGCTGATCACCCGCTACAACCCCAACCGGGTCGACCAGGGCCAGATGCTTTCTCTCGAAGACATCCAGGACATCCTGCGCATCAAGCTCATCGGCGTCATCCCCGAATCGGAAAGCGTGCTGCAAGCCTCCAACCAAGGCCTGCCCACCATCCACATGCAAGGCTCCGACGTGTCAGAGGCCTACAAGGACGTGATCGACCGCTTCCTGGGCGCGGACAAGCCGCTGCGCTTCATCGAGGCGCAGAAACAGGGCTTTTTCGCCCGCCTGTTTGGAGGCCGCTAAATGGGCTCCTTCCTGTCTTTTCTGCTGGGCGAAAAGAAAAAAACGGCCAGCGTCGCCAAGGAGCGTTTGCAGATCATCCTCGCTCATGAGCGAGGCAGCTCGCGCAAGCACCAGCCGGACTACCTGCCCGCTTTGCAGCGCGACTTGATCGCCGTCATTTCCAAGTACATCGCCATTGCACCCGAGGACATCAAGGTCAACCTCGAGCGCCAAGACGACCTGGATGTGCTCGAGGTCAAGATCGAGTTGCCCGAAAAGGCCTGAGCAAGCTAGCGCGCAGCCGATGGGGCCGAGGCCCCCTCCGGGGCTTGGCCTGGCGCCCGCCAAAACTTGGGGGCTTGATGATCTAGGGGCATACGCGCCTGCGCGTCAAACAATGGCCATGGCATTGGCCGGCGAGCCCACGCCGCCGGTCAGGTTCAAGGGCTTGCAGCTCAAAAAACACTCGTAGACACCGGTGGCTGCGCAGTCCTCGGCCAGCGCCTCCAAATCCCACAACTCGCCCAGGCACAGGCCCAGCAAGGCAATCAGCGTCGGGTGCATCAGGCCGGCATGGATCGGGTCGGTGCCGGCCTGCCGGTCGTAGTTGGAAACAAAGGGCGAGTCAGGTACCGACGGAATGGCCTCCACGCCGATGTTGTCCGATGCCGCAATGGCCACCCGCTGGTCCCACAGCCAGGCCACCGTCTGGCGCGACTGCAGCAGCCCTGGGCAGACCATGCGATGAGGAAAGGCTTCGCGTTCAGCGGCCGACATCCGATGGAAATAATGGTCCAGCCAACCGGTACGCATCAAAAGGATATCGCCCTGGTGCAGGCTCACTTTTTGCGCCTGCGCTACCTCCTCCAGCAGGTCCACCGTGAAGGGCTCACCCCCGGCAAAGTCCAGCCGCCGGCCCTGTCGCAGCAGGTGCCTGTCAATATCCAGCAGCACGCCCCGGCCGGCGATGCCGCGCTCGGCGTAGCGGTTCACCCCGATGGTGGGTGAGTCGGTCGTCACCGCCTCATCGGGCGTGCGGTTGTAAAAACCATGGTCCGGATGGCGGAAATGCCGCAGGCTGTCCACCTGTGAGCTGCCCTGCAGGTACAGGCCATCGAGGTAATCATCGCGGTGATGCGGGCTGTTGCTAAAGATCGTGTGGGTGGGCTGGTGGCGGTGCCGGGTAACGGGCGGCTGGAAGGCATCGAGCCTGTGGTCCAGGTTAAATACACGACCGCGCTGCACCAGCGCTGCCGCCTGGCGGGTGATTTCTGGCGTGATGAAGTTCAGCGTGCCGACCTCATCGTCCGCGCCAAAAACACCCCAGCTCGAGCCAGAGGGCGCGTCGGTGCGGGCCAGCAGACCCGCGTAGTCCGGAAAATTCATGGTGCTCCTTCAGGCTTGGGCCATGGCACGCAGGCGGTCCGGGGTAAACACCGATCCGGAATGCGTCAATAGGCAGGGAGATTTCGTAAACACTGTTTATGATAGAGCAACACCGTTCTTAAAAGGGGTTGATCTATGTCCTATCACTTGCCTCGCCGTCACTTCATGGGGGGCTCTGCCGCCCTGCTGGCCTCTGGCCTGCCCTCCCTGGGCTTGGCCCAGGCCAAACAAAAGTTAACCTGGGTCGTGTCTTCGGCCACCTTCGAAGTGGGGACCGCGACACAGACCTCGATTCCCTTTGCCGCCGGCTTTCTCGAAGAAGAAGGCCTGGAGGTTGAACTCAAGTCGGTACGCGGCTCGGCACTGGGCGCGCAGCTGGTCATGACCGGCCAGGCCGATGTGGTCCACGCGGGTACCTCGGTGGGGCTGATGGTGCCGGTGACCAAGGGCGCGCCGCTCAAGGCCTTCTACAACATGATCACGCAGAACTTCCAGATGCCGGCCGTGCCCGCAGACAGCCCCATCAAGACCCTGGCCGACCTCAAAGGCAAAAAGCTGGGTGTGATCGGCCAGGCCACGGCCACGGTGCCCATCGTCAAGGCGGTGCTGGAAGCGGCCGGCGTCGATCCCAATAGCGTCAACTTCATCGACGTGGGCTACGGCGCCCAAGCCGCCACCGCCTTGTGGGGCACCCGGCAAGTCGACGGCCTGGCCATGTACGACAGCGTCTACGCCGCCATCGAAAACGTCAACCCCGAGCGCTACAAGCTGCGCGTGCTGACCTCGCCGCTGTCCGACCGAATCGGCTTTCAGACTGCGATGATCGCCAAGCCCGAGACCATCCAGAACAAACGCGACGCCCTGATCCGATTGGGCCGCGCCCATGCCAAGTCCACCGTCTTCGCGCTGGAAAACCCGGAGGCAGCGGTGCGCATTCATTTCAAGCGCTATCCAGAGCAGCGGCCCGCCAATGTCGATGAAGCCACGGCCATTGCACTGGGCCGCAAGAACCTGCTGGCGCGTCTGAGCAATATGCGCATCGACAACATGGCGGTCAAGCGCGACAAATGGGGCTTCATGCACGAGATCGACGTGAACACCTATGTAGACATGCTCAAGAAGATCGGCGACGTCGACAAGTCCCTGGATGCCAAGAGCATTTACACCAACGAGCTGATCGACGACATCAACAAGTTTGACGTCGAGGTGGTGCGCCGCCGCGCCCGCGCCTTCAAGCTCGCCTGAGCCAGGACCTGCTGCTGTGCCGGGCCGTATCGCCTGCGTCACTGCCACGCCCTTGCGATTTCCGCTGGAGCCGCCCTTTCGGGCGGCCGTGCGCCTGATCGACAGTGTCGACCCGGTGCTGGTGCGCGTGCGTAACGAGGAAGGATGCGAGGGCACAGCCTGCGCCTTTGGCTTTGGCGCGGCCGATGCGCAGCCCATCGTGGAGCTGGTGCAGTCGCTGGGCGCCACGCGCGTGGGTCAGCCTGCGCTGGCCATCGAGCGCCACTGGCAGGAGATGCATGCCTTGCTGGCCCTGGCCGGCGTCGGTGGCGCCGGCCTGGCTGCGCTATCGGCCATCGACATGGCCCTGTGGGACCTGGCCGCCCGCAGCAACGGTTTGCCTCTATGGCGCTTCTTGGGAGGCGCACGTGAACAAGTCGGGGTCTACGCCAGCGGCGGATCCCTGGCCCTGTCCGCAGACGCGCTGGTGCAGGAAACCCTCGACTTCGTGGCCCAGGGCCACAGCGCCGTCAAGGTCAAGGCCGGTGCCGGCGAAAAGATCGACAAGCAGCGCCTGCGCGCACTGCGCGAGGCGGGCGGCGAGGGCCTGCGCATCGCCGCCGACGGCAACCAGCAGTGGAGCACCAAGACGGCCATCGCCTGGGCCCGCGCCATGGAAGATGTGCAGCTGGCCTGGCTGGAAGAGCCGGTGCCAGCGGCCGACCTGAGCGCGCACGCACAAGTACGGCAAGCCATCGCCATGGACCTGGCCACCGGCGAAACCCTGTTTGGCGTCGGCGAAGCACACCGCGCGCTGCGCGCCGGGGCCTGCGACATCCTGATGCCCAATTTGCAGCGCGTGGCCGGCATCACCGGCTGGCGCAAGGTCGCCGCCGCTGCCGAGCTGGCGGGGGTGCGCATGGCAGGGCATGTCCACCCGGAGTTCCAGCTGCATCTGCTGTGCGCTAGCGGCGCTGTCCAGGGCCGCGAGCCAGTGCTGGAACTGTGGTCGGGCTGGCCCTGGCTCTGGCAGGAGCGCATCGAGGTCAAGGACGGCACGGCACGCCCCAATGAGCGGCCGGGCCATGGCTTCACGCTGGACGAAGAACGCGTGCAAGCCCACCGGAGCCAGGCATGAGCGAGAACGTGGCTTGTCGCATCACTGCGGTTGAGACGGCCATCATCAGCCTGCCGCTGCCGCGCCCCGTTATCACGCCGGTGCACCACATCACCACTGTGGACAACGTGCTGGTCACCGTGCGTACCGAGACAGGCATCGAGGGCATCGCCTATCTCTGGTGTTTCGGCGAGCGCCGCGCCCGGGTGCTGGTGGCCATGGTGCAAGCACTGGCCGAACATGTTCTGGGCGCGGACGCACGGCAGACCTCTGCGCTGTGGGACCGGCTCTGGCGCGAAAACAATTTTTTTGGCCGGGCGGGCGTGGCCATGCTGGCGCATTCGGCACTGGACATCGCCTGCTGGGACATCAAGGCCCGCGCTGTGGGCCAGCCGCTGTGGCAGCTGCTTGGCGGCGCCGAGCGCGCCGTCCCCACCTATGCCGGCGGGCTGTTCCTGAGCGACCCGCTGGAGGCCATCGTTGAAGAAGCGCGCGGCTATGTGCAACAGGGCTTCACCGCCATGAAGATGCGCGCTGGCATGCCGCGCCTGGCCGACGACATCGCCCGCTTCGACGCGGTGCGCCAGGCCATCGGGCCGGACATCAAGCTGATGATCGACGCGGTGCAGGCCTGGACGCCAGACGATGCCATCCGCGCCTGCCAGGCGCTGGCCGAATTTGACATCACTTGGATCGAGGACCCGGTGGCTTTCGACGACCATCCCGGCCTGGCCCGCGTGGCGCAGGCCGTGCCCATGCCCTTGTGTGCGGGTGAGAACGATTATTCGCGGCTGGGCTTTGCCCGCCTGATCGCCCAGGCCGGCATCCGCATCGCCATGCCGGACCTGCAACGCGTAGGTGGTATCACCGAATGGATGCGGGTGGCCGCACTGGCCGACGCGCACGGCCTGCGCGTGACGCCGCATGCCTTTCACGAGCTTTCGGTGCAACTGATGTGCGCCGTGCCCAACGGTTTCTGGCTGGAGTACGTGCCCTGGTGGGAGCGGCTGTTCACCCAGCCGCTGGAACTCAGAGAAGGGGGCATGCGTCCACCGGCAGGCCCCGGGCTGGGCTTGCAGTTTGACTGGCAGGCGCTGGACGCCTGGCGCATCGCCTAGGAGCTGCCATGAAAATCACCCGCATCGACTGCATCCCCTTCAACCTGCCGCTGAAAAACCCGGTGCGCTTTGCCGGAGGCCGACTGGCTGTGAGCGAGCATGTGCTGGTGCAGGTCCATACCGCAGACGGTCTGGTCGGTACGGCCGAGGCACCGTCGCGTCCCTTCTTCTATGGCGAATCGCAGGCCAGCATGATCGAGGCTGTGCGCAAATGGTTCGCGCCGGCGCTCATGGGCCGCAGCGCACTGGACATTGAACACGCCTGGGCCGCCTTCCGCGAGGTCGAGCACAACGACACCATCAAGGGCGCGCTGGACATCGCCCTGCACGACATCGTGGGCCAGGCCCTGAGCCAGCCCTGCCACCGGCTGCTGGGGGGCTGGAGCGACAGCGCCCGCATCACCTATATCTGTGGCTACGGCGAGCCGCAGGCCATGGCCGAGGAGGCGCTGGCCGTGCGCGAGCGCTGGGGCATCACCAGCTTCAAGCTCAAGGTGGGCATCGATGCGGCGCAAGACGTGCGCATGCTGCACACCCTGCGCGCGGCACTGCCCGAGGAACTGCTCTACGTGGACGGCAACTCGGGCCTCAATGGCCGCGATGCGCTGCGCGTGCTCGACGCGGCCAGCGAGATCGGCCTGGCCTGGGCCGAGGAGCCGGTACACCGCGACGACCGCCCCGGCCGCGCCATGGTGCAGCGCCACACGCGCGTGCCCATCATGGGCGACGAAAGCTGCCGCAACCCCGAGGAAACCGCGCGGGAGCTGGCCGATGGCTTTGTGCAGCTGGTGGGCATCAAGACCGCCCGCACCGGCTTTCGAGTCTCGCGCGACATCCTTGCCCAGTGCGCCGCGCTGCGCGTGCGCAACGTGATCGCCAGCCAGGGCGACAGCACCGTAGGCGTGATGGCGGCGCTGCACTTTACCGTGGCCCATGCCAACACCGCTTCGCAACCTGCCGAGCTCGCTTTTCATCTCAACACCCAGGCCGACCTGCTGCAAGACGGCTGCCTGCCCACCATCGTCGCGGGCCATATGCAAGCGCCGACGGCACCCGGTCTGGGCCTGCGCCTGGACCCTGACAAGCTCGCGCACTACCGCGTGGACCGCTGAACCCTTTTCCCCACCCCCATGAACACCACCACTCCGACCGACGCGACCGCCCAGCCCTTTGTGGACGTGCGCGGCCTGCAAGTGAACTACCACACCCGCAGTGGCGAACGCCTGCTGGCCGTTGCCGACATGGACTTCCAGCTGCGCCAGGGCGAGTTCTGCGTCATCGTGGGCCCCAGCGGCTGCGGCAAGTCCACGCTGCTCAAGGTGCTGGCCGGCTTGGTCAAGCACACGGCCGGTGAGGGCCGCATCGGCAGCCAGCCGATGGGCGCCACCCGCGACGACATCGGCTTTGTGTTCCAGAACGCCACCTTGCTGCCCTGGCTGACCATCCTGGGCAATGTGCTGCTGCCGCTGCGCGTGCAGCGCCGCCCCGACAAGGCACAGTGGGAAGCGCGCGCCCGCGAGCTGCTGCAGGTGGTCGGGCTGGGCGATTTCGCCGACCGCTACCCGGCCGAACTCTCTGGTGGCATGCAGCAGCGCGTGGGCATGGCGCGCGCGCTGGTACACGACCCGCAGCTGCTGCTGATGGATGAGCCCTTTGGCGCGCTGGACGCACTGACCCGCGAGACCATGAATGCCGAGCTACAGCGCATCTGGCTGCTCAAGCAAAAGGCTGTTGTGTTCGTCACGCACTCGATCAGCGAAGCCGTTTTTCTAGCCGACCGCATCATCGTGATGAGCGCACGCCCTGGCCGCGTGTTGGCCGACATCCAGGTGGACCTGCCGCGCCCGCGCGACATGGTGGGCATGGACTCGGTGCGCTTTGCCGAGTACAGCCGCCAGGTCCGCACCTACCTCTACGCCAAGGAAGCGACATGAACCCCAACAGCAAGGCCTTTCGCATCTTCGCTCCGCTGCTTCTCTTTGTCGTCCTCATCGGCGCCTGGGAGGCGGCGGTGCATGTCTTTAAGATCCAGCAGCTGATCCTGCCTAAACCCAGCGAGGTGCTCAACGCCATCATTCAAGGCTTCAAGAGCGGCGTCTACAGCAAGCACCTCGCGGTGACTGCCCAGGAGGTGGTCATAGGCTACGCACTGGGCGTGAGCTTTGGCATCGCGCTGGGCACGCCGATCGCGCTCTCGCGCACCTTCGAGGTGATGGTCTATCCCTATCTGCTGGCCTTGCAGACCATGCCCAAGATCGCACTGGCGCCGCTGATGATGATCTGGGTGGGCTTTGGCATCGAATCGAAGATCCTCATCACCATGATCGTGGCGATCTTTCCGGTGCTGGTCAATGTGATTGTCGGGCTGCGCGCCGTGGAGAGCGACCGCATCGCCCTGATTCGCTCGCTCAAGGGCGGCGTCTGGGACGAGCTGATCTGGGTGCGTCTGCCCAGCGCCGCGCCCTACATTTTTGCCGGCATGAAGACCTCGGTGGTGCTGGCGCTGCTGGGCGCCATCGCCGCCGAATTCGTGGGTGCCGAGGCCGGGCTGGGCTACCTCATGAGCCAGCTGATGTTCAAGCTGGACACACCGGGCGTGTTTGCCATTTTGGTGGTGCTCAGCGTGATCGGCGTGAGCCTGTACCTGCTGGCCGACTGGGCGCACCGCAAGACGGTGTTCTGGGACGCCGCTGCCCACGAACAATGGACCCCAAAGCAATGAGCGCCATGACCAACTCCACTTCCGACACCGGCGCTCAGCGCGCCCCTGACATGCTGCCCGCGGGTTGGCTGGACTACCGCAACACCGGCACCCGGGTCTTGCTGCGCCCCGGCGTGGTCGATACCCTGGGCACCGAGATGGCCACCCTCGGCTGCGAGCGCGTGATGGTGGTCTGCGGCGGCAACACCCGCCGCAGCCGACTGTTCGAGCGCGTGATGGCGGCGCTGGGCCCGCGCGCCATCACGGTGTACGACCAGGTGGTCGAGCACTCCTCGGTGGACATGGTCACCCGCGGCGCCGAGCTGGCGCGCGAGTTGCGCGTCGATGGCCTGCTCGCTGTCGGCGGCGGCAGCGCCTCCGACACCGCCAAGGCCATTGCCATCTTGCTGGGCGAGGGCGGCCATCTGGAGGAACACGCTAGCCGCTTCATTCCGCCCGACCAGTTCTTTCCCAAACCACTGCCGGCGCCCAAGCTGCCCTTGGCTGCGGTAGTTACCACGGCCTCGGCCGCTGAAGTCACGCCCGGCCTGGGCGTGCGCGATGCGCAGGGCCGCAAGCTGCTGTTCTGGGACAACACCCTGGCCATGCGCCTGATCGTGCTAGACCCCGAGGCTAACGTCGAGGTGCCGGTACGGGTGATGGCCACCACCGCCATGAACGGGCTGGCGCATTCGGTCGAAGGCCTGTATTCGCGGCTGCGCAACCCGATCTCTGATGCGCTGGCCTTGCACAGCATCCGGCTGTTTCGCCAGTCCTTGCCACGCATGGCGCAAGATCCTGCCAACGTGGACGCGCGCGCCGGCGTTCTCACCGCCGCCCACCTGTCTGGCATGGTGATTTCCAATGCGCGGGTGGGCATCCACCACGCCGTCTGCCACTGCCTGGGCGCGCGCGGAGGCCTGTCGCACGGCGTGGCCAATTCGGTGATGTTGCCCCACGCCATGGCCTACAACCTGCCGGTCTGCGAACGCGAATTGGCCACCATGGCGCCGGCGCTGGGTGTGGCGCCCGGCACCGAGCCCGAGATGGCGCTGGCCGCTATTGAGCAGGTGCGCGAGCTGCAGCAACTGGCCCAGGTGCCCACCCGGCTGCGCGACACCGGGCTTGACCGCAGCCTGCTGGCAGCCATCGCGCAGGACACCATGTCCGACCGGGGCCTTTATTTCAATCCCCGCCGCACCGACTCGGCCGATGCGGTGATGGCCCTGCTGGAGGCCGCATGGTGAACGAAGAGCTGCTCAAAGAAGGGGCCGCCGCGGCCGACGCCGAAGGCATGAAGTCGCTGCGCTCGGCGCTGCGGGTCATGATGGCTTTTTGCGAAGAGCAGCAGGACTTTGGCGTGGGCGAGCTGGCCGAGCGCTGCAAGCTGTCCAAAAGCCAAGTCTCCAAGGTGCTGTCGACCTTCGCTGAGTTCGGGCTGCTCACGCAGAACAACGAATCGCGCCGCTACCAAGTGGGCTCGCGCCTGTATGCACTGGGATCGCGCTACCTCAACTTCAACAGCCTGTGCCGCGGGGCCATGCCGGTGATGCGCGACCTGGTCGAGTCCACCGGCCACAGCGCCCGTCTGTCGGTGCTCGACGGCGACCGGGTGCTCTATCTGCTGGGCATCGAAGGCCCGCTGTTCATGGACACCGGCTGGCGTGCCGGCACCTGGCTGCCCGTTCACGCCACCTCCTCAGGCCGGGTGCTCCTGGCCACCATGGACCCTGAGCGGGCGCGTCGGCTGCGCCAGCAACAAATTCCGGTATTCACCGACCGCACCATCACCGACTTCGAAGAAATCGAAAAGCGGGTCGAGCTGGCCCGCCAGGAGGGCTATTCCGTGCAGCGCGGGGAGACAGCGCCCGGCCTCGGTGTGATTTCGGCACCCGTCTACGGCCGGGGCGGGCAGCCCCTGGGCACACTGGGCCTGGCCTTTCCCAGCCATGTGGTCCCCACCCAGCAGGAGCCACAGCTGATCGACGCCCTGCATGGCGCCTGCCGCGTGCTGTCGCAGCGCGTGGGTTGCACCGTCTATCCCCACGGCCATGCGGCCGTGGCCCACTGATCTGATTTTTTAAAAGGAGCCGCGATGAGCGAGAACGAACGTCAACAAGAAATGCAGCAAGCCGTGGAAAAGGGCAAGGCCCACTTCATGGAGACCCTGGGCAACCTGCCCGAGCCTATCCGGGCCATGATGGAGTATGCACCCGACCAGTTCGTCGGCTATCTGCGCTTTCGCGAGGGGGTGTACCGCTCAACCAGCGAGGGCGCACACCTGGACATCAAGACCAAGGAGCTGCTTTACACGGTACTCGACGTGGTGACCGGCAACCTCGACGGCGCCAAGAACCACGGCCATGCGGGCTTCAAGGCCGGCATGACCTCCGGTGAGCTGGCCGAGGCCTGCATGCAGGTGATGCATGTATGCGGCGTCACCACTTGGGGCATGACCGGCTACAAGGTGGTCGACTACATCGCCAGCCTAGAGAAGGCGAAAAAGGGCTGAGCCTACTGCTGGTAGTCAGGCTGCTCGCGCGCGAGCAGCCTAAGCATGGCAGGCCAAGTCTTTTGAGCGCCCTTGCGCGTGGGCGACTCGAACACCGAGGCCACCTGTTCGGCCACCTCAGGCGCAGGCTCGACCAGCTTGCGGCCGCTGGCCAGCAGCGTCATCTGCAACTGACAGGCGCGCTCGAGGTAGTACATGGTGTCAAAGGCATCGGCAATGCTGCGCCCACAGACCAGGGTGCCGTGGTTGCGCAGCAGCATGACCATGCGCTGACCCAGATTGGCCTGCAGGCGTTGGCGTTCATCGTCGGTGAAATAAATGCCCTCATAGTCGTGATAGGCAATGCGCCCGGTAAAGCGCATCGCATGCTGCGTCAGCGGCAGCAAGCCGCACTCCAGGGTGGCCACCGCCACGCTCGCTGCGGTGTGGGTGTGCATCACACACAGCACGTCCGGGCGCGCGCGGTGCACCGCGCTGTGAATGGTAAAGCCGCCGGGGTTCATGCCCAGGCCCAAGGGGTCCTCGATAACCCGGCCATCCACATCCACCTTGACCAGGCTGCTGGCCGTCACTTCGTTGTACATCAGGCCGTAAGGGTTGATCAGGAAATGCTCTTGCTCGCCACCCACCCGGGCCGAGATGTGGTTGTAGATCAGGTCAGTGAAGCGGAAATGGTGGAACAACCTGTAGCAGGCGGCCAGATCCAGCCGCAGCTCCCATTCGTCGGGCGACATGCCGGCCGGCGCAGCAGGCCTGGGCGGGTGCGCGAGGATATCGGCATTCATGGCTTGTTTCCTTGCGGTTCATGGGCGGGATGCTCGGTCGCCGCAGCGCCTGCCTCCCAGGTTTCAAAGTCGCGCATCAGGGCCTTGGCCTTGTCACGGAACACGCCCACCGTGCCAGCCCCCAAAGGCAGGTGCAGCGGTGGTGAGGGGCAGGTGACGGCCTCGTAGATCAAGCGGGCCCCCCGCTCGGGATCGCCGGGCTGAAGCCCGGTGTTACGGAGCACGGCCTGCAGGCGCGCGCCTGCGGTCTCTTCGTAATCACGGACACTGCCTTGCAGCAGCGCATCAGCAAAGCGGGTGCGAAAAGACCCTGGCTCGACCACGGTCACGCCCACGCCGTGCGGGGCGAGCTCCTGCGCCAGGGCCTCGGAATAGCCCTCCATGGCGAACTTGGTGGCGGCGTAAAAGCCCGAGCCGGCGCGCCCCACCAAGCCGCCGGTGGAGGAGATGTTGACGATGTGGCCGCGCCGCTGCGCGCGCAGCCCAGGCAGCGCAGCGCGGGTGAGCGTGTCCATCGCGAAGAAATTGAGCTCGAAGATGCTGCGGATGTCTTCATCCCGCGCGTGTTCGATGGCCGTCATATAGCCGCGCCCAGCGTTGTTGACCAGCACGTCCAGGCGACCAAAGTACGCCAGCACCTGCTGCAGCGCAGGGGCAATGTCTGCGCCCTGCAGCAAATCGAGCGGTAAGGCCAGACAGCGCCCACCATGCGCCTCGACCAAGGGGCCCAGCGTGCGCACATCACGCGCGGTCACGAGGGCTCGGTGACCCTGCTGCAACACCCGCTCGGCCAAGGCCGCGCCCAGGCCGGAGGTAGCGCCTGTGATAAACCAGACGTCTTCGGCCTGCGGCTTCATACCAGCTCCAGCAACAAACTCCGGCAGGCGTTCATGTCGGCCTTGCCGCTGCCCAGCTTGGGCAGCTCATCGGTAAAGGCTATGACGCGCGGAATCTTGTAGCCGGCCAGGGCGCTGCGGCAGGCCTGCTCGATGGCCGCTGGTGCCAGTGCCGGGTCGCTGCGCACAATGAGCGCGCCCACGCGCTGGCCCATGCGTTCGTCGGGCACGCCCACCACCACCGCGTCGGCCACACCCGGCAGCTTGAGCAGCACCGCGCTCACCTCCTCGGGGAAGACGTTTTCGCCGCCGGTCTTGATCATGTGGTCGCCGCGCCCAAGGAAATGCAGACGCCCGTGCTCGTCCATGAAGCCGCTGTCGCCGGTGGGCATCCAGCCTCCTTCATAAGGCGGGCTCACGCGCAGGTAGGGGCCGTCCCAGTAGCCCGGCGAGACGCCGTCGCCGCGAAAGCAAACCTCGCCCGTCACGCCTGTCGCACAGACCTGCTGGGTCACCGGGTCGAGGATGGTGATGTCCGAGCTATTGCGATTGGGCAGCCCGTTGTCACTGAAGTTGCGCGCTGCGCGGTCCAGCGGGTTGTAGGTCAGTCCACCTTCGGTACGGCTGTAGCCCAGCAGGAAAATACCGCCGACGCGACGCTCGAACACCTCGAATTTCTCAGCCGCAATCGCATGGCCGCCACCCCAGGTAAAGCGCATGCGCGAGCGCCCCCGCAATGGCTCGAACACCGACTCAGGCGCTGCTGCGATGTCCACCAGCAAGGTGCCGATCAGGTGCATGAAGGTGATGCCCTCTTCGGCCACCAGACGCACGAAGTCGCCCAGATCCCACTTCTCCTGCAAGATCAGCGGACAGCCCGCGAACAAGGCGTTGGCGAACACACTGGTGCCGCTGGTATGAAAGAGCGGCGACAGGCACAGGGCCACGTCACGGCTAGACAGCTCAAAGCAGTCGGCCATGGCGCCGGCCACGGCCACGCGCATGCCGTGGGTATGAATGGCGGCCTTGGGGCTCGAGGTGGTGCCCGAGGTGTAGAGCAAGCTGGCCACATCACCGGCCTGGCAGCCCACGGTGGCAAAGACGCCAGGGCTGTCCTGTAGCGCCTGCCAAAAGCTGCCACTGCCCGCCTTTTCGTCCACCGTGAGCACGGTCCCCGCCGCGGGCACCTGGAGCAGCGCTGCTTTCTCCTGTGTGGTGAGGATGCAAGCCGGTGCGCAATGGCCGAGTACCTTGTGCAGCTCCTGGCCGGCCAGGCGCCAGTTCAAGGGCGCAGCGATCACGCCGCTTTTCATGCAGCCGAGCAGGGCAATCACCGCTTCGACCCGGTTGGGCAGGTAGATGGCCATGCGGTCGCCGCGTCGCAGGCCGCGGGCCTGCAGCAGGTTTGCCAACTGCGAGGCGCGGTATTCGAGCTCGCGCCAGTTCAGGCGCAAGCGGTGATCAGCCACGGCCAGCCCTTGCGGGTCGCCCCGGGCCTTCATGTCCAGGAAAAGGGCGAAGTTCATAGGCTCAGGGCGTGTTCAGGCGGCCTGGCGACGCGGCAGCTCCACCGTGCCCTGCCCGCTCATGGTGACCTCTCCGAGCTGGTTTTCGGTCCACAGCTCGAGCTCAACAATGCCCCGCCCGTCCTCCAGGCGCTTGTCCTTGACTCGGCCCTTGCAATAGGTGGTGTCGCCGAAGATCACCGGCAGCTTGATGCGCGTGCTGTAGGTGCGCAGCCAAGCATCGTCACCCATCCAGTTGGTCACACAGGTGGCCAGCATGCCACAGCGCTGTGGGCCGTTGTCATACGGGCCGGGCATGCCCAGCTGCTTGACGGCCACCGCCGCGTCCTGATGGCCAATACTGGGCAGCACCTTGGCGCCGTAGTAGCACTTGTCGTAGTTGTTGGGCAGCTTCTCGGGCGAGGTGCGGGCCCAGTGGGTGTACTTCCACTTGAGCTTGGTCGATTTGTAGCCTGAGGTGCCGGGAGCGCCCGCGTAGTAAGTGGTCATGTCCATCTGGTTGATGGGTCCGCGCACCGTGCCAGGCAGACTCTCGCCGACCTGGACATCGTCCCAATAGAGCGTCTTTGCGCCACGCACAAATTCATGGAGCTGAGCGTTCATGATCTCGTCGAGCTGCGCCTGCGTGTATTCCTGCTTGGGGCGAGGCTCATAGTCCAGGCCACCCTCTGCGCCCGATCGCGGCACCCGAAAGGTGTGCGACAAGACCCGAGTGGCCAGCTCGCCCTTTTGGTTGGTGTAGAGCACCTCACCCGTCTGCACCAGCATATTCTTCACACGCTTACCCTGCAGCGGCCGGGCGTCGATGTATTCAGCCGTGGCAACGATCTCATCATTGCGGCGGATGGGCAGCAAAAATTGAGCTTCGATGCCCGAGTAATACCACTGGATGTCTTCCAGGCCGGGCGCGACCACGGCGTCGAAGACTCCGAAGAAAAAGGTGGGCGGGGCAATGATGCCGCCAAAGCGCGTGCCCTTGGCATATTCGGGGTCGCTCCACAAGGGGTTGTCGTCGCCTATGCCCCAAGCGTAATGCCGGATCACATCGCGACCGGCCTCATAGTTCCATTGCTCCACGCGGATCGGCATGCCAACCAGGGAGCGGGCTTCGGCCAGGGCCTCGTCACCGCCCATGCTGCGGGCGACCAGGCCTTGTTCATCGTTCGGTGTTGCTTGCTTGGTTTGCGTGCTCATGGTGCTTTCGTTTTCAGGGTTTGAATTCAGGCGTCGAGGAGAGTGCCGCAAGGGGTTCCGCTGATGGTCGTGCGGTACATCACGCGCGGCTGTAAATGATCGTTGTCAGGCACGGCCATGTGCAGCGCGCAGCGGTTGTCCCACAGCACGATGTCATTGGGCTTCCAAGTGTGGCGGTAGGTGAACTCCACCCGCGTCTGGTGCTGAAACAAAAACTCCAGCAAGGCCGTGCTCTCGGCCCGGCCCATGCCGACGATATCGCTGCACAGGGCCTCGGACACATACAGTGCCTTGCGCCCGGTCTCCGGGTGCGTGCGCACCACAGGTTGGGCGATGCGGGGATTGCCCTTCTTGAGGTCCTTGACCTGTCCCTGGTCCAGGTCCTTGAGGTTAGGCGTCTTGGAAAAAAGCTCATGCACCGCCTCGAGCGGATCGAGCAGCGCGCGAAAGGTCGGCGACAGCCGCTCATAGGCCATGTACTGGTTGGCAAAGCAGGTGGTGCCGCCATAGTCAGGAATCTGCTTGCAGCGCAGCATGGAGCCCATGGCCGGATGGGCGGTGAAAGACAAGTCCGAGTGCCAATGGCGACCGAGGTTGGCCATCTGCGCGCTGCCGAGCTGACCGTCGTCACCCACATTGCTCAGGTGAAAAATTTCCGGATGGCCAGGCAGGCGATAGTGGTGCAGCGGGTATTCCTCGACCGGGCCCAGGTAGCGGCTAAAGCGGATCTGCTCGGCGGGGGAAATATCCTGGCCGGGAAAAACCAGGATCAGATGATCCAGCCACGCCTGACGGATGGCCGCCACCGTGGCCGTATCGAGTTCCTGGGACAGGTCCACGTTGGTGACGGCGGCGCCCAGCGCGTAGGACAGCCGGGTAACGGTGATGCTCATGGCTTTAGGTCTCCTCTATTCAGGGGTCTGCAAGCCAGCCCATGGGCCGTCCCAGATGGAATGCCAAAACAAAGCTCCCTCACCGAATGAGTTTTCAACGGCCGTGCGGTGATCTTCACCGGGCCCAGCATGGCGGCTCGTGGGTCTTTGTCATTGAAAAAAGGCTCCAGGTGTGAGCGTGTCTGGGCCGAGCGCAGCAACATATAATGATTCAACGGTTTCCTAGAAAGAAACTTTATTTCTCCCAGGGCAATATCCTCTCCCAGAGCGCCATGCCTGTCAAGCAGAGTACCCCGACCCATTGGCGCAGCTGCGTCCTCGGCGAGGGCAGCAGAGCGCATGCCAGCCCCCATCAATTCCTGCCCCATATGATGGACTGTCGGCCCTAGCATGACCAAGCCTTTGTTGCTCAATTTAGTGCACGAGTCGCCGCTGGCCCTGCTGCCAAGCCAGAGCATTTGCGACATCGTGCACGCCCACGAACACGGCGGGCGCGAGTCGGCGATTGCCGCCTTCGCCCCCAGTGTCCAGGCGGTGGTAACCCATGGTGTGCATGGCCTGAGCGCCGCTGAGATGAAGCTGATGCCAGGGCTGTCCATCGTCGCCTGTATCGGCGCAGGCTTCGACAATGTGGACCTCGCCGCCGCCCGCGCGCGCGGCATTGCCCTGAGCTATGGCCCAGATACCAACGCCTCGACCACTGCAGATCATGCGGTAGCGTTGCTGCTGGGCATCGTCCGTAAGCTCGGGGCGCTGGACCGTCGGATGCGTCTAGGCGGCTGGAAGCACCCTAGCGATGAGCCGCCAGCCCTGAGCGGCAAGCGCTTAGGCCTTGCCGGCGTGGGCCGTATTGGCCAGGGCATAGGCCAGCGCTGCGAAGCGGGTTTCGGCATGGAGGTGGCTTATTTTTCACGTCGCCAACGGCCAGAGTTGGCATGGACACACATGGGCGAGCTCGCCGCACTGGCCGCCTGGTGTGACTTCCTGGTCCTTGCCCTTCCAGGTGACGCTCACACCCATCACATCGTTGATAGTACGGTGCTCAAGGCCCTGGGCCCCGCAGGCTACCTGGTCAATATTGGTCGTGGGGCCCTGGTCGACACCCAGGCCTTGACGGTGGCGCTGCGCGAGCATCGGATTGCTGGTGCTGCGCTCGACGTCTTCGAAGACGAGCCCCGGGTGAGCCCCCAATTGCTGCTTCTGGACAATGTGCTGCTGACCCCACACCTGGCCGGACGCTCGCCCGAGGCACAGGAAGCCATGGCCCGACTTTTGGCACAGAACCTGGCCGCTCACTTCGGGGGTCGTCCGCTACCTACGCCCATCCCAGCTTGAAGACCACCTAGGTTCAAACAGCACCCGGCATGGGTCCCGCACCCGGCCCGCCCTGTTGCCGCCGGCGTTCACGAGACTGGTTGTCTGCTCCCAGATGCGCCTGTCTGTCGTCCCGGCTCAAGGGCGTGCGCTTACCCTGGTTCTTCTGTGTGGGCGGCTGCGTGCCAACCTTGTTGCGGTCATTGGCCGTCTTGCGTCCGGACCCTGGAGTCAGCGCCTTGCGTTGGTTGCTTTTATCGCCTGACATGATCAGCCCTCCTTAGAGAGTCTGAATTGTCAGAAGAAGAGAGCTTCAGCTGCGTCAGAAAACAGGCACTGCGAGCCCCGGACAAGGACAGTTCGGGGGCAGGGGCTCAAACGTCAATATTGGCAGCGCGCAAGGCGTTGGACTCGATAAAGTCGCGCCGCGGTTCAACATCATCACCCATGAGCATGGAAAACACGTGGTCAGCTTCGATGGCATCGTCAATTTGCACACGCAGCAAGCGCCTAACCGCGGGGTCCATGGTGGTCTCCCACAATTGCTCGGGATTCATCTCACCCAAGCCCTTGTAACGCTGGCGGGCCGTCGCATGCTCTGCCTGAGCGACAAGCCAACGCATGGCCTGACGGAAATCGCCAACGCGCTCTTGCTTTTGCCGCTCGCCTTCGCCACGCATGACCACCGCCTTGTCGCTGAGCAAGTGGCGAAACGTTTGAGCTGCTTCAGCCAGAGCTGCATAGTCAGCACCGTGGACGAAGTCCTGGGTGATGATGCTGCTCTTGATGTTGCCATGGTGCTTACGGCTGATGCGCAAAATCGGTTTGTCGGTGCGGACATCAAACTCACCGGCCACTTGGGCATCGGGCAGGTGCGCTTGCAAGGCCGCTGCGCTGGTCTGTGCTGCCGGCAAAGTGTCGAGGTCCAGTGAAACACCGTCGGCCACTGCTCGCAGTGCTTCCTGGTCCATAAAACCAGCGAGTCTGTTGATCACCGACTCGGCCACTTGGTGCTTGCGCGCCAACTCGGCCAGGGCATCACCCGTCAGAACGGTTCCGTTACCCGTGTCGATGCTGGCCTCCTTGAGCGCAATACGAATGAGAAAGCCATCCAGCGCGGCCGCATCTTTCAAATAAAGCTCTTCCTTGCCTGCCTTGACCTTGTAGAGAGGCGGCTGCGCAATGTAGATGTGACCGCGCTCAACTAACTCAGGCATTTGCCGGTAAAAGAAGGTCAGCAGCAAGGTTCGGATGTGTGCACCGTCAACATCGGCATCGGTCATGATGATGATGCGGTGGTAACGCAGTTTGGCCACATTGAAATCATCGGCCCCGCTCTTGCCGTCACCGCCGCCACTGCCGGCATGGCCTATGCCTGTGCCTAAGGCGGTAATCAGCGTAAGGATCTCATTGCTGGTCAACAGCTTTTCGTAGCGGGCTTTTTCCACGTTCAAGATCTTGCCGCGCAGAGGCAAGATGGCCTGGAACTTACGATCGCGTCCTTGCTTGGCAGAGCCACCCGCAGAATCACCCTCGACAATGTAGATCTCGCACAGCGCAGGGTCTTTTTCCTGGCAGTCAGCCAGCTTTCCGGGCAAACCCATGCCATCAAGCACGCCTTTGCGCCGTGTCATCTCGCGCGCCTTGCGCGCTGCTTCCCGGGCACGGGCCGCCTCAACAATCTTGCCGCAAATGATTTTTGCGTCGTTAGGCCGCTCTTCGAGGTAGTCCGTCAACGTTTTGGCCACGATGTCTTCCACCGGACCACGCACCTCACTGGAGACCAGCTTGTCTTTGGTCTGGCTAGAAAATTTTGGCTCGGGTACCTTGACCGACAGCACGCAGCACAGGCCTTCGCGCATGTCGTCGCCCGAAACTTCAACCTTGGCCTTTTTAGCCAGTTCATTGCTCTCGATGTACTTGCTGATGACCCGGGTCATGGCCGCACGCAAGCCGGTCAGGTGCGTGCCACCGTCGCGCTGCGGAATATTGTTGGTAAAGCAAAGGACGTTCTCGTTGTACCCACTGTTCCATTGCATGGACACCTCAACACCGATGGATGTGCCCTGATCGCTCTGGCGTTCACCGGTGGAATGAAAGGCATTGGGGTGCAAGACCTGCTTGCCTTTGTTGATGAAATCAACAAAACCCTTGACGCCTCCAGCACCCGAGAAGTCATCTTCCTTGCCATTGCGCTCGTCTTTGAGCCTGATGCGAACGCCGTTGTTGAGAAAACTGAGTTCTCGTAAACGCTTGCTCAGGATCTCGTAGTGAAAATCATGGTTTTCCTTGAAGATCTCAACGTCAGGCAAGAAGTGCACTTCTGTGCCCCGCTTGTCCGTCTCGCCGATCACTCGCATGGGTGAAACTTCAATGCCGTCGGTCTTATCAATGATGCGGTTTTGCACCACACCCCGGCTAAATTCCAAGCTGTGAACCTTGCCCTCACGGCGAATGATCAGCCGCAGCATTTTCGACAACGCATTGACGCAACTCACGCCGACACCATGCAAACCGCCTGAAACCTTGTAGCTGTTCTGGTTGAATTTGCCACCGGCATGCAATTCGGTCAAAGCAATTTCAGCGGCCGAACGCTTAGGCTCGTGCTTGTCGTCCATCTTGATGCCGGTTGGAATGCCCCGGCCGTTGTCCACCACACTGATCGAGTTATCGCTATGTATGGTCACCACGATGTCATCGCAGTGACCCGCCAGGGCTTCATCAATGGAGTTGTCAACCACCTCAAACACCAGGTGATGCAAGCCCGTGCCATCAGACGTGTCACCGATGTACATGCCAGGGCGCTTGCGCACAGCCTCCAAACCCTCAAGGATCTGGATTGCGTTTTCTCCATACGCCTCTGATGCGCCCACCTGATGGGCATCGATTGGCGGCTGCGCCATGTCGCTGGGCTGATTTTCTTCGGTCATAGCTACTTTCTGGATCTCTTCCAATGAACAAACCCGCGCTGGTGCGCGGGCTGCTGGAGTATTGGCCTAAGGGGGTCTAGATGCGCATCGGCATCACCACATACTTGAAGCCCTTGTCATCTGGAATGGTGAACAATGCGGAGCTGTTGGAGTCGGCCAACTCGATCTTGACCATGTCCTGATTCATATTGCCCAGCACATCAATCAGATAGGTCACGTTAAAGCCGATCTCTATGCTGTCGCCTTGGTAATCCACATCGATCTCATCACTGGCCTCTTCTTGTTCGGCATTGTTGGAAGCAACACGCAAGCTGCCCGGGTCTAGATTGAGCCTGACGCCCTTGAACTTCTCACTGGTCAGGATGGCGGTACGCTGCAAGCTGGCCAACAGAGTCTGCCGTCCAAGCACCACAATATTGGTATGGTTCTTGGGGATCACGCGGTTGTAATCGGGAAACTTTCCTTCCACCAGCTTGGTCACGAATTCCATACCACCAAAGCTGAACTTGGCCTGGTTACCCGCAAAGCGCATCTCGATCGCACCATCCTGGTCGCTAAGCAGACGTTGCAATTCCAGCACCGTCTTGCGAGGCAGGATGACCTCCTGCCTCTGCTGCACATCCACATCCAGTTCGGCCGATGAAAACGCCAGCCTGTGTCCATCGGTGGCAACCAGACTGAGTTGCTTGCCCTCTGCAACGAACAAAATTCCGTTGAGGTAATAGCGGATGTCATGCACGGCCATGGCAAACGACACCTGGGCCAGCAGCGCCTTGAGCGTCTTTTGAGGAACAGAAAAAGCCGGGCCATATTGGCTGGCTTCCTGTACCAGGGGAAAGTCTTCCGCTGGCAGCGTTTGCAGCATGAAGCGGCTCTTACCGCCTTTGAGCAGCAACTTGTTCTGATTGGACTCCAGACTGACCGTCTGATCACTGGGCATGGAACGCAAGATGTCGATCAACTTGCGGGCGCCGACGGTACAGGTGAAATTGCCTTCATCGCCCCCGAAGCTGCCATGGGTGCGGATCTGAATCTCCAGATCGCTGCTGGTCAACTCGATATCCGTGCCCATCTTTCGAATCAGCACATTGGCCAGTATCGGCAAGGTGTGGCGACGCTCAACGATGCCTGCAACGGATTGCAAGGCTGCCAACACTTGCTCTTGGGCTGCTTTGAGAACGATCATGGGCTGTGTCTTTCTTGTCTTCTTTATTTCTTCAATTTAAAGATAGTAGGAGTAGTAGAGGGCAGCCAGCGCTGTGGATACCACCATTTTCCCCTTTTTAATCAATCACTTCTGGCCCAGGTAAGGCTGTTGACGGGCCAGCGGATGTTCAGGGACCATTGTGGAACAACTTGGACCTTGCTCACTCTTCTGTGGATAAGACGGTCCTTGTCCAAATTTTGTCCCCAAGCTTAGGCACAGGGCCTTTCGTCAGGATCTTCACCCCTGTCATCCTTTGAGTGTCTGTTCGAGCACATGGAGCTGCTGGTTCAGCTCAACTAATTTTTGACGTTCAGCGCTCATTTTTCGCACCGCATGCAAGACGGTGGTGTGGTCCCGTCCGCCAAACAACTCGCCGATTTCGGGCAAGCTCTTTTGTGTCAGCTCTTTGGCCAGGTACATGGCGATCTGCCGGGGCCTGGCGATGCTGGCTGGCCTCTTTTTGGAGTACATATCAGCGACCTTGATCTTGTAGAAATCGGCCACGGTTTTTTGAATGTTCTCCACCGAGATCTGCCGGTTCTGGATGGACAGCAGGTCGCGCAGAGCTTCCCTGGCCAACTGTATGGAGATCTCTTTCTGGTTGAAACGGGAGTAAGCCAGTATCTTGCGAAGTGCGCCTTCGAGTTCGCGCACGTTGGAGCGCACGTTCTTGGCGACGAAAAAAGCCACTTCTTCCGGCATGGCAGCGCCCTCGATTTCTGCCTTGCGGATAAGAATGGCAACGCGCATCTCAAGCTCAGGAGGCTCAATGGCCACCGTCAAGCCTGAATCGAAACGCGAGACCAAGCGCTCATGAATGTCGGTGAGCCCTTTGGGATAGGTATCGCTGGTCATCACAATGTGTGATTTTTTTGCCAACAATGCTTCAAAGGCATTGAAGAATTCTTCCTGGGTTCTGTCCTTGTTGGCAAAGAACTGAACATCGTCAATCAGCAGCAGGTCGAGTGAGTGATAGTGCGCCTTGAACTCATCAAAAGTTTTGCGTTGATAGGCTTTAACCACATCAGATACAAATTGCTCCGCGTGGATGTAGAGAACTTTGGCGCCTGGATTGTCTGCCAGCAATTTATTGCCGATCGCATGCACCAAATGTGTCTTCCCAAGCCCAACCCCTCCGTAAATGAACAGGGGGTTGTAAAGCTGCCCCAGGCTGCTGGCCACATGCATGGCAGCCGCTCGTCCCATGCGATTGGCGGTGCCTTCGATCAGCGTGTCAAAAGTCAGAGCGGTGTTGAGTCGATTTTTAAAACCAGGGCTGGGTTCATCTGCCGGCAAAAGCCCCAAAGGCTCGGTTAGTGGACCGAGGTCCTGATTGATAGGTCCAATCCTTATAGGCCGTTCCTTAGGAGTAATCACTAACTCCAACTGAATCGGCTGATCAGATAGACGCTCGAGCAGACCCTGGATTTGTTGCCCATATTGCGCTCGTATCCAGTCCAATTTAAAGCGATTGGCAACCATCAGAGTCAGCTTGGACAGGTCCGGACTGAACTGTGCAACCAAGGGACGTATCCAGGTGTTGAACTGCTGTTCAGGCAGATCCCGGGCCAGTTGATCGAGACAACCGTGCCAAAGATCGGGTCGCTGCGGCGTTTCGAGGGCCTCGTTCATGAGCAGGAATTCAAGTTTGACTTTCAGAACCGACCCATGGGCGGCTTGTGGATAGCATCGATCTTCTTGGCTCGTCAGTGTAGCCTGTCAAGCAACTTATCCACAAGCTTGACAGCGACCAAAATTTGGGCTTGGGCCGCCTGGGCAGGGGCAACAGATCCCCGCCACTTGCCAGGGGCTAGCCGCAAGCGAAAGAGGGCAAGACCCTCGTGGGTTCTCAGCTCAATCCGTACAGTCAACGGCAGAGTTCTTGTCGCCAGCCAAGCTTTGATTCATAATGGTGGGTTTCCCGTCTGCACGGTCCCGCGGTTTTCGCGGCTTACCTTAGGGTGAGCAGGGGCACTGAGTGCATGGGCGTGCTGGCTTTTTAACCAGCCAGCCTGGACACACTAACAGCCTAGCCCAGCCCAGTGCGGGCATCAAGGATTCATCATGAAACGCACTTATCAGCCTTCCAAAGTCAAACGCGCCCGCACCCACGGTTTTCTGGCTCGTATGCGCACCCGTGGTGGTCGCGCAGTGATCAACGCGCGCCGGGCCAAGGGCCGTAAGCGCCTGGCTGTCTGAGCTTTTTTGGCTTAGCGGGCAAGGCTTTGCAAAGGCTGCAAACCCGCGCGCAGTTTGAAGCTGTGCTCAAGGGCCCGGTATTGGCAAGGACGGCCAACTTTGCCATCCATGCACAGCCTATGCCGCTGACCTCCACTGGTGAGCAAGGCTTGAATCCCCACCAGCTGGCCTTGGGCGCAATGGTTCCAAAGCGCTGGGCCAAGCGAGCGGTAACGCGCAATCTGCTGAAGCGGCAGATCTATGCTTTGTCATCGCATTTGCTGGATGCCTCAAGGCCTCGGGCATTCGTGGTTCGTCTGCGGCAAAATTTTCCGGTCCAGAAATATCCAGCCGCAGCCTCGCAAGCTCTAAAGCAAATTGTTCAGACGCAGTTGTTGAGCTTGTATGCCAAGGCACGGGAGACCAGCTGATGATCAAGCACCTTTTGGACTTGCCCCGCCAGACTTTGTTGTTCCTGGTCCGCGCCTACCGACTTTTGCTCAGCCCAAGTCTGGGCTCCGCCTGCCGTTTTGAGCCTACCTGTTCGGCCTATGCGCTGCAATCCCTCGAGCGTCATGGTGCTATGGGCGGTAGTTATCTGACCCTGCGCCGCCTGGTCCGCTGCCATCCCTGGTGTGACGGTGGCCACGACCCGGTTCCTGGCCATGTTTTTGGCGGCGCTGACGCGCAGCCTCACTCTTCCCCAACCAAGCCGCTTCCATGAACGATATCCGTCGCACGATCCTTTGGGTCATATTTGGCTTTTCCATGGTGCTGCTGTGGGATCAATGGCAGATTCACAACGGGCAAAAGCCAACGTTTTTTCCTCAGCCAGCGCCACCAGCGGCCAAGGCGCCAGACAATTCCGTCAGCGCAGCCGCCTCAGTGCCTGCGCCTTCGACCACCGCACTTGCGACGGCCACGCCTTCCCAGGTGCCGACCGCACAAGGTGCAACGGCGGCCAGCCCACGCCAGCGCATCGACATCAAGACGGATGTACTGCAGCTCAGTTTTGATACCGAAGGCGGCTCACTGGTGCGCTCGGTATTTGCCAAGTACGCCGACCTCAAAGCTGCCGACAAGGGCTTTGTGCTCTTCGATGAAAGCAAGGACCGGGTCTACCTGGCGCAGACGGGTCTGATTGGCGTGCCCGGCAGCAGCTTGCCCAATCACAAGACGCCGATGACCCTGGTGTCGACCGAGCGGCAATTCAAGCCCGGTCAAGACAGTCTCGAATTGCGCTTCGAATCGCCGGAGGTCGGTGGAATCAAACTGGCCAAAACCTATCTGATCAAGCGCTCTGCCTACGACTTGACCGTGCGACATGAGATCGTCAACACGGGTAGTGCGCCGGTTGCGGCGCAGCTGTATCTTCAACTGGTACGTGACGGCAACAAGCCAGAAGGTGAGTCATCTTTCTACTCCACCTTCACAGGCCCGGCCGTCTACACCGATGCCAAGAAGTACCAGAAGGTTGAATTTAGCGACATCGAGAAAAACAAGATCGAGGCAGAAAAGCAGGCCAACAACGGCTATGTGGCCATGGTGCAGCACTACTTTGCCTCGGCCTGGTTGCTGGCCCAGGGCGTGCAACGCGATATTTTTCTGCGCAAGGTCGACAACAACCTCTATGCCGTCGGCATGATCGCCGCCGCTGAAACCGTTGCCGGCGGCACCAGCAAAACCCTGGAGTCGCGCCTGTTCATAGGGCCGCAAGAAGAAAAAATGCTGGAGGAAATATCGCCCGGCCTGGAACTGGTCAAGGACTATGGCTGGTTCACCATCCTGGCCAAACCCTTGTACTGGCTGCTTTATGAGCTGCACAAGGTGATCAACAACTGGGGTTGGGCCATTGTGGCGCTGGTCCTGCTGCTCAAGATCGCTTTTTACTGGCTCAACGCCAAGGCCTATGCCAGCATGGCCAAGATGAAGGCCATCAACCCCAAAGTCATGGAAATGCGCGAGCGGCTCAAGAATAAGCCGCAGGAAATGCAGATGGCCATGATGAAGATTTACAAGGAAGAGAAAGTCAACCCCATGGGTGGCTGCTTCCCCATCATGATTCAGATCCCGGTTTTCATTGCCTTGTACTGGGTCTTGCTGTCCAGCGTGGAGATGCGTAATGCGCCTTGGGTTGGGTGGATCCATGATCTGTCGGCACCGGACCCGTTTTTCATCTTGCCGTTGGTCATGACCCTGACCACCTTGCTGCAGACCGCCCTGAACCCAGCCCCGCCTGACCCTATGCAGGCCAAGCTGATGTGGTTCATGCCCTTGATCTTCTCGGTGATGTTCTTCTTCTTTCCGGCCGGCCTGGTGCTGTACTGGATCACGAACAACATCCTGTCGATCGCGCAGCAGTGGATGATCAACACCCGCATGGGCGTGCCGCCTCAGTTCAACCTGCCCAAGTTCAAGTAAGCACCGCCCGCCTGCGCGGCGGACTTGCCACCTCTCCCCCTGGGAGAGGGCTGGGGTGAAGGCAGGGGCCTCAGTCAAAACGCCAGCGCATCGCCCAAGAGCCCGCAGCCATGTTCGCCCGCCAGCAAGACCCCATCGTTGCGATTGCTACCGCCCCCGGCCGTGGCGCGGTCGGTATGGTGCGTGTCTCGGGCCGCGGCCTGATGCCACTGGCGCGCGCCCTCACGGGCCGCACACTTGAGCCCCGCCTGGCTACTTACGGTCCTTTTCTGGACGCGCAAGGCTTGGCCATCGACCAGGGCCTGGCGCTCTTTTTCCCCGCACCGCACTCCTACACCGGCGAGGACGTGATCGAGTTGCAGGCCCACGGCGGGCCGGTGGTGCTGCAACTGCTGATGCAGCGCTGCCTGCAGGCGGCGGCCGAGTCCGCCTTGCTGCCAGGCCTGCGTGCAGCCCAGCCGGGTGAATTCACCCAGCGCGCCTTCTTCAACGACAAGATTGACTTGGCTCAGGCCGAGGCGATTGCCGACCTGATCGACGCTAGCACTGAAACCGCCGCCCGCTCGGCCGCCCGCTCGCTTTCTGGGGAGTTCTCAAAGGAAATTAAGGCCCTGCTCGAGCAGCTCACCCACCTGCGCATGTTGGTCGAGGCCACGCTGGACTTTCCCGAGGAAGACATCGACTTTATCGAGCAGGCCGACGCTCGGGGTCAACTTCAGCGCCTGCAAGAGCGCCTGTCGGCGGTGATGCAGCGCGCCCGCCAGGGCGCCATCTTGCGCGAGGGCATCAAGGTGGTGATTGCCGGGCAGCCCAATGCGGGAAAAAGCTCGCTGCTCAACGCACTGGCCGGGGCCGAACTGGCCATCGTCACGCCGATTGCCGGCACCACCCGCGACAAGGTTTCGCAGCTCATCCAAGTCGAGGGCGTGCCGCTGCACGTGGTCGACACCGCCGGGCTGCGCGAACCCGAACTGCCCGGCGTGGACGAGGTTGAGAAAATCGGCATTGCCCGCGCCTGGGAGGAAATCAGTAGCGCCGACGCGGTGCTCTTTTTGCACGACCTGCCGCGCAGCCAGGATCCGGCCGATGCCGACTACCGCGCCGCCGATGAATCCATAGCCCAAATCCTGGCACGCCAGCTCCCGGCCGCAGTGCCCGTGCTGCAGGTGTGGAACAAGACCGATGCCGCCGCACAAGCCTCGCGGCCTGAGGGCCTGCACATCTCGGCGCGCACCGGCCACGGGCTCGATGGCTTGCGTCAGGATCTGCTCAAAATCGCCGGCTGGCAGTCTGCACCCGAGGGCGTGTTCATGGCCCGTGAGCGGCATGTGCAGGCGCTGCAGGCCGTGCAGCAGCAGCTGGACCGCGCGCTGGCTCAGGTGGCTTCACCCGCTCCCGCTTTGGATCTGTTGGCAGAAGACCTGCGCCAGGCGCAGCTGGCGCTGAGCCAGATCACCGGTGAGTTCACGCCCGACGATTTGCTGGGCGAGATCTTTTCCAAGTTCTGCATCGGCAAGTAGAGGCGCCCGCTGGCCCTGGTCTTGCGCTCTCTGGCTAAACTGGCTGTCCCTTCTTCAGGAGAGACTGCTCATGAAATCCCGCGCCGCCGTCGCCTTCGAGGCCGGCAAGCCTTTGCAAATCGTCGAGATCGACGTCGCCCCACCTCAAAAAGGCGAGGTGCTGGTGCGCATCACGCACACCGGCGTGTGCCACACCGATGCCTTCACCCTCTCGGGCGACGATCCTGAAGGCCTGTTTCCTGCGGTGCTCGGCCATGAGGGCGCGGGCGTCGTGGTCGAGGTGGGCGAGGGCGTGACCAGCGTGCAGCCCGGCGACCATGTGATTCCGCTTTACACCGCGGAATGCGGCCAGTGCCTGTTTTGCAAGTCCGGCAAGACCAACCTGTGCGTGGCCGTGCGCGCCACCCAGGGCAAGGGCGTCATGCCCGACGGCACGACCCGCTTTTCCTACCAAGGTAAACCCATCTTCCACTACATGGGCTGCTCGACCTTCAGCGAGTACACCGTGGTGGCCGAGGTGTCGCTGGCCAAGATCCGGCCCGATGCCAACCCCGAGCAGGTGTGCCTGCTGGGCTGCGGCGTAACCACCGGCCTGGGCGCCGTGAAAAACACCGCCAAAGTGCAGCCCGGCGACTCGGTCGCCGTCTTTGGCTTGGGCGGCATCGGCCTGGCGGTGGTGCAGGGCGCCAAGCTGGCGCAGGCCGGTCGCATCATCGCCATCGACACCAACCCATCGAAGTTCGACCTGGCGCGCACCTTTGGCGCCACCGACTGCGTCAACCCCAAGGACTTCGACAAGCCCATCCAGCAGGTGATCGTGGAGATGACCGGCTGGGGTGTGGACCACAGCTTTGAGTGCATCGGCAACACGCAGGTGATGCGCGCGGCGCTCGAATGCGCGCACCGCGGCTGGGGGCAGAGCGTGATCATCGGCGTGGCCGGTGCCGGCCAGGAAATCTCAACCCGGCCCTTCCAGCTGGTCACCGGCCGGCGCTGGTTGGGCACTGCCTTTGGCGGTGTCAAAGGCCGCAGCGAATTGCCCGGCATGGTCGACGACGCCATGGCCGGTCGTATCCAATTGGCCCCCTTTGTCACCCACACCATGGGCCTGACCGAGATCAATCGGGCCTTCGACTTGATGCACGAGGGCAAGTCCATCCGCTCGGTGGTGAATTTCTGAGGGCGCAGATCAGGGCCGCACAAGGGCGGGGTTGCCCACTTCCTTGGTATTTCTACTAGTAGACATGT